>QIMC01000476.1 GCA_003232185.1 Flammeovirgaceae bacterium
CATCATTAATCCAATAATTATATAAATACCCATTTCAATAGATAGCTAAGTTGTGGTTTTATTGTTTTTGGTAAATACCAAGTTATGAAATTTAATTCATTTGATCTATGCTGACGAGCTGTCCTTTTTTTGTGATTTTTTCCCCTGAGTAAGCACCATTGCGACAGATATCATTCCCGCTAGTACTATAAGCACCATTTGGGAGGAATGCAAAAGAAAGGCGAAGGATAATCCATCCTCTTTACTCACCCCATAGTAGATTAATACTCCGGCAACCAATATATGATAGGCCCCAATTCCTCCCTGGACAGGGGCTGACATACCAAGCCCACCCATTACCAGTAATGCCAGTCCTGCACGCCATCCAAGATGAGCAGTGGACTCCATGGATTGGAATACTACGAAACTCATTAGGTAATACATTGCCCAGATGCCAACGGTAGCAATCCAAAAAGCTCCTGGGTTTTTTAAGCGAGTAATACTAATGAACCCTACCCAAATTTGACTTACAAAAGTTTTAAGCTTCCCCCAACTTTTGCTCCTTACTATTTTACCTTTTAGAAGGTACCACAATAGGATCAATATCAGGAGAAGAGCTCCCGGATAATGTAGATTCTGTATCAGTAATTGGTAGATACCAGAAAACTTCTCCGTGAATAAATCCTGAAAAAAGCCACTTAGCTTCTGAAACTCAATAATAAACGTGATCCCAATAATGATCAATAGTGACAGTACATCAAGTACTCTTTCACTAACCACTGTACCGAGAGAAGAAGTCACCGGAACTTGATCAGTTCTTTTCAATACCAAACAACGTGAAATTTCTCCCAGCCTGGGAACAGCAAGGTTAACCAGATATCCAATAAACAAGGCCGACAGGCTTCTTAAGAATGTCGGATTGTGACCAGTGGGCTCAATGAGCATTTTCCATCTATATGCCCTTAAAAGGTGACTGATAATTCCAATACAAAGAGAAAGGGCGATCCATTGATATTTCACCTCCTTCATCTGCTCCAGAGTACCAGAGAACCCGTCTTTGTAGAGATACCAAAATAAGAATGCCGCCAGTCCCAGCGAAAACAATATTTTTAAAAAGGACAAAAGGTTTTTGGTAGTTAGCAATTTCAGCATTGGTCAGTTTAAATTATCAAATAAAGGTACATTATCAATGAGTCGTACCTTGCCTAAAAAAGCCGCCAAACAAATGGAAAGCGGTTCTTTTCCATACGGGACGGAGGGGGGTTTTAGTGAGGTGGAATGTACTATTTCAAGGTATTGAAGATTAATTGTTGGAAATTTCGATAAGTATTTAACTCCCGCCAATTTGGCTTTGTCGATTTGCTGTAATTGTTGTAATTGCTGCCTAACCACAGAAAGAGCTTTAAATAGTTCGCTTGCAACTGATCTGTGTTCTGTAGATAACCGTTGATTTCTGGAACTCATGGCCAATCCATCTTTCTCACGGACAATAGCAACTCCAATAACCTTAACTGGAAAACTAAAATCGTTTACCATTTGCTTTATGATTACCAGTTGTTGCCAATCCTTTTCGCCGAAATATGCACAATCAGGCTGAACCATATGAAATAATTTGGCCACCACCAGAGCTACCCCATTGAAGTGCCCAGGCCGTTGGCGTCCTTCCATTACTGATTCCAGGTACCCAAAATCCAAAGATAAACCTGGCTTTGCCGGATACATCACCTGGTCTTCAGGACAAAACACTACCTGGCAGGCTTCGTTCTTCAGCATCGCAAGGTCTTGATCCAGGTTTCGGGGGTAATCTTTCAAGTCTTTCTTGTGGTTGAACTGGGTAGGATTTACATAAATGCTGCAAACTGTAATATCATTGGACCGTACAGATTTTCTGATTAGCTCAAGATGCCCCAGGTGCAGAGCACCCATAGTAGGGACTAGCCCTATCTTTTTACCTTGGCTACGTTGTTCAAACAGAAATGCTTTTAAGGAATCTGGAGTGGAGAAAACTTGCATTAACCTTTCAATAACGGTTACACCCAAAGGCCTAAAACTACCGGTAAAAAGGTAAATAAACTTGAATTACGGCAATAATTTTGTAATTTTGTAGTCCCGTAACAAGTCTTTATTAAAAAACACATACAATGTCAAAACTTCGAATACTCTATGTTGCCAGTGAAATAAATCCATTTCTTCAAACTTCTGAAGTGGCAGACTTTGTAAGAAGGTTGCCACAAGGTATGCAAGAACGTGGAATGGAAATAAGAATATTAGTCCCTCGATTCGGAATTATTAATGAGCGAAAGAACAGGCTGCATGAGGTGGTAAGGCTTTCAGGCATCAATATAGCGGTGGGCGAAGAAGAAAAACCTCTGGTGATCAAAGTGGCGTCGGTTCCAAGCGCAAAACTTCAAGTATACTTTATAGACAATGAAGACTATTTCCATAGAAAGTCCGTCTTTTTTGATAAAGAAGATAAGTTCTATGAAGACAATGACGAACGAGCGATATTTTTCTGTAAAGGTGTAATTGAAACAGTTAGGAAGTTAGGCTGGGCTCCTGATATTGTGCATTGTAACGATTGGATTACCAGCTTGATCCCTATGTACCTGAAGACCACTTATAAGAACGATCCAATATTTCAAAATGCTAAATGTGTCTTTACCGTTTATGATAATGGTTTTAGCCACAAATTCGATCGAAGCATTATTGAAAAGGTCAAAATGATCGATATAGAAGACAGCATGTTGACCAATTTGGAGTCTGCAGACTATGACGGTTTGATAAAAATAGGCGCAGAATATGCAGATGTAGTAATTAGGGCAGAAGAAGAGGTAAGTGCTAGCCTGGACAAATTGTTTTCAAGTCTGGAGAAAAATCAAAAAATTGAAACCATAGAAAAGGATGATAATTTAGTGGAATCCTATTATAACTTGTATAATGAATTGGTTGACTGATCAAAAAAAGTTCTTTTTATTAAACGGGCTGATCATTTTATCAGCCCTTTTTTCATGCGAAGATCCTGGTAGGTTAGGAATTGATCTGATTGACAATGATGATGATTTTGCGGTGTTTTTCACTGAAATCAATCTTGACTCAAAAGTGGTTCAACTGGATAGCATCAATACCACAAATCGTGGAATAATGATGACCGGGTACCATACAGACAATGATTTTGGTATGGTGCAGGTTCAAAGTTATTTGAGATTGCTACCGCCAGCTACCAGCCCAAACATTCCTGAAGATGTGTTGGAAGCAGACTCGATAAAAATGGATCTACGCTTTAATTACTTTTTTGGACAAAATTACCCAGCAACTCATAAGCTATATGTTCATGAGTTATCAGAACAATTGCTAGTAAATAATACTTACTACAGCTTTGATAGTACCCCATTTGAGCCAGTTAATGTGATTGACACCACCTTAACCTTAACAGAGCAAGACACACTTCTAAGCCTAAACCTGGAGTCAATGAGGGAGGAGTTCTTTTTGGCCCTTAAAGATTATCAGGCAGACAGTGCAGGGGCGGCGAATTTTGTTGAGCAGTTTAAAGGGATGACGCTGATCTCAGATCCGATTAGTAATGCTGTAGTCGGCTTTAATGTGCTACATACAGAAAGTAATATAGTGATGTACTATACAACAAACGATTCCATTGTTAATACAGTTAAAGTTCGTTATTCCACTTACTATAATCAGATAACTTCTGACTTTAACGGAACAGAATTGGAAGGGATTGAGTTACTTACGGATTTCAGCCCGGTATCAGGGAAATCCTATCTTCAAACAGGTACAGGATTGGTAGTTAAAGTGGATTTTCAATCATATTTCGACTTTATAGACAATGATACCACCGGAGTCATTGTAATCAACAAAGCGGAGTTGGTAATGGACGATTTGCAGGGACTTACAAATTCAATTAGCCCACCGGTGCAAATCTCCTTTTATTTTGCCGACGAAAACAATGAAACCATATCAGTTGGAGATAACCTTATAGTACCAGCTACTATTCAAACTGATTTGGTATATATTACTGCAACTCGAAATAACCTGGATCCTTTTAATACCAGTGTTAGTTCTGTTCAGGCAGAATTAGACACGACAGATGTCAAGTACAATCCGGAAATCACCCTATTCTTACAGCTTCTTCATGATGGAGCTTTAAGCAGGAGCGATGCGGATAAGGTATTTACCATGCCTTTTAGTTTTGTTGAGCTTCCCAATGCGGTAAGGGATAATGGGCGTAATCTTGACCGGTTTATACTGGAGCCAGCAAATCTCCGATTGGAAATATATTATTCAAGACTTAGATAAGTTAAATATATTCTTATTATATTTATATGTTAAATCATTATTTAAATCAATATAATAAGGATGTGTGGCATAGTAGCGTATATAGGATCTAAGCAGGCTTCACCAATCGTATTAAAGGGATTAAAGAGGCTAGAATACAGGGGGTACGATAGTGCAGGAATAGCGCTAATTGAAGATTCTTTGCTGACAGTATATAAGAAAAAGGGTAAAGTATCGGACCTCGAATCTCACCTGGGTAATCTTAGTCCTCAAAGTACTATTGGCATCGGTCATACTCGCTGGGCCACCCATGGTGAGCCTAATGACATAAACGCTCACCCTCATTTTTCTGCATCCGGAAACCTGGCAATTATCCACAACGGGATAATTGAAAACTATTCCTCAATCAAAACAGATCTTCAGAACAAAGGATATAAATTTAACAGTGATACGGATTCTGAGGTCTTTATCTACTTCATTGAGGATATACAACAAAAAACTAAGTGTTCACTGGATGAGGCGGTTCGATTGGCATTGTTAAAGATCGTCGGGGCATACGCAATTGTTATTCTCTCACAGGATGATCCTGATACATTAATAGCTGCCCGTAAAGGAAGTCCATTGGTGATTGGAATCGGGGAAAACGAATATTTTCTGGCTTCTGATGCTACCCCTATTGTAGAATACACTAATGAAGTTGTTTACATGAATGACCAGGAGATGGCCATTATAAACAAGAACAACCTGATTATCAAAACCACTCAAGACGTTGAGACCATCCCCTATATCCAAACACTGGACATCGAATTGAATGCCATTGAAAAGAGTGGTTATGATCACTTTATGTTGAAAGAGATTTTTGAGCAACCCCGATCAATTGGCGATTGTATGCGAGGTAGACTTAATGCAGCCAGCGGTCATCTGGTTCTGGGAGGCATCAGAGAATACGCCAATAAACTGGAGTGCGCTGAAAGAATACTAATCGTAGGTTGTGGTACCTCCTGGCATGCCGGCCTGGTTGCGGAATATTTTTTAGAAGAATTCTGTCGTATTCCTGTTGAAGTGGAATATGCTTCTGAATTCAGATACCGAAATCCGGTGATCAAAGAAGGTGACGTCATGATTGCAATTTCCCAGTCTGGAGAAACTGCGGATACTTTAGCCGCTATTGAACTGGCCAAGTCCAAGGGGGCTATAGTTTTCGGGGTCTGTAATGTTGTTGGCTCGACAATAGCAAGGATTTCACATGAAGGTGCCTATACACATGCAGGGCCGGAAATCGGAGTGGCTAGTACCAAGGCATTTACAGCTCAATTGACGGTGCTATTTATGATTGGATTGCTGGTTGCTCATCAAAAAGGTTCTATTACTGAAAGTAAGTATAGAGAATTATTAGTGGAGATGGAGCAAATTCCCTCAAAAGTAGAGACAGCATTACGGTTAAACCAACAAATTAAGGGTATTGCGAAAATATTTAAGGATGCCAGGAACTTCCTGTATTTGGGTAGAGGATTTAATTTTCCGGTGGCGCTTGAAGGGGCTCTAAAACTAAAGGAAATTTCCTATATCCATGCCGAAGGGTATCCGGCCGCAGAAATGAAACACGGCCCCATCGCTTTGATTGATGAGGAGATGCCCGTCGTGTTTATAGCTACCAATGATAGTTCTTATGAAAAAGTGGTGTCCAATATTCAGGAAGTAAAAGCCCGAAAAGGAAAAGTAATTGTGGTGGTAACAGAAGGAGACACTCTGATTTCAAAAATGGTGGAATTTGTAATAGAAGTTCCTGCTACACATCCTGCACTAATGCCGATGGTTTCGGTCATTCCCTTACAACTTTTAAGTTATCACATTGCGGTAATGCGGGGTTGTAACGTGGACCAGCCCAGAAATCTGGCAAAATCTGTGACAGTTGAGTAGCAAGTTATTATTCGGTTAGGGAACGTTTTTTAAGCAGGGGACAAACACTGTATTTGTTTTCATTGGTATTTCGCTGCATGGCTTCAAGAAGTCCACAAACATGACTGTATCCGATGTTCATGGCCATTTCAAAGGGGCCTGCCGGATAATTTGTACCAAGCTTCATGGCCAGTTCAATATCTGCTTCTTTTGCTGTTCCCTCATCAAGGGTATAATATGCCTCGTTAATAATCATGCATATTACCCTGGGAGTGACCATCCCAACGGTATCTTCCACAATTCGATATTCACTATCCAGCTGCCTGCATATTTCTTGAACTGTAGTTCGGTCCACCGACAGCGTTGTTAATTCCAGCAGCGGTCTATTGAACATTCCAGGAAACCCATTGAATCCCAAAATTTGGTTGCTCCAATGGTGATTTTTCTCTAATTCAACCAGCGTGGTTTTAACAGAGTTCAGCAGGAGTAATGCCTGAGGGTTGTGATGGTATAGTTTACCATGTTGCGGGTCATCTGTAATTTCGAAATCAAATATTATTTCTGCAACTTTAACTTCTTCAAGGTTAACTTCACCACAACTTTTAAAGCATACAGAGTGCTTTGACTTAAATTTTGACTTAAATTCAGCCTGAGAGTTTGGGCTACCTACCACCAGAATATTCATATAGCCGAAGTACTTAGATTCAAATTTGTGTTAATATTAATAAATTAGAAATGGATAGTAAAAATATAATTAATACGCCTAATGCTCCAGCTCCCATTGGGCCATACAATCAGGCGATCTCAGCGAACCAAACACTATATGTATCTGGCCAGATCGCTTTGGATCCAGCTACCAATGAATTGGTGACCGGTGACATAGCTACTGAAACCGGTCAGGTAATGAAAAATATCGGAGCTATTCTGGAATCAGCGGGCTTATCTTTTGCCCAGGTAGTAAAGTGCTCAATTTTTGTTAAGAACCTTGAAAATTTCTCAGCCATAAATGAAACTTATGGTAGATTTTTCAGCCAAAATCCCCCGGCCAGAGAAACAGTTGAAGTAAGTCGATTGCCAAAGGATGTTAACCTTGAAATCAGTTGTATCGCTTGTTGGTAGTTGTGCAATACCCCTGGCATATTGCATATTTTACATACTTTTGCACAAAATTATCGTCTAAGAAATGAGCAACGTTAGAGTAAGATTTGCTCCCAGCCCTACTGGGGCACTGCATATTGGTGGACTGAGAACTGCGTTATACAATTACCTTTTTGCCAAAAGCAAAGGAGGTCAGTTTATTTTGAGAATCGAAGATACCGACCAAGCCAGGTTAGTAGAAGGAGCTGAAGAATATATTTCACAGGCATTGGAGTGGTTGGGAATAGTGCCGGATGAAAGCCCTAAACATGGCGGGCCCTATGGTCCCTATCGACAAAGTGACCGGGTGGATATTTATCAGAAATACGCAAAACAGTTGGTATCGGAAGATTTGGCATATTATGCATTCGATACTGCAGAAGAACTACAGGCCATGCGAGACCGGCTAAAGGCCGAAAAAGTAGCAAATCAACAATATAACAGTGTTACCAGGGCTTCTATGAGCAATTCTCTCACCTTGTCTAAACAGGAAGTAACAGACTTGCTGGAAAAGGGTGTGCCTCATGTGATTCGATTGAAGGTGCCTGCAAAAGAAGACATTCGGTTTGAAGATTTAATCCGAGGATGGGTTAAAATCCACAGCTCAACCATGGACGATAAAGTAATATTGAAATCCGGAGGCTTCCCAACTTACCATCTGGCCAATGTGGTTGATGATCATTTGATGAAGATAACTCATGTTATACGAGGGGAAGAATGGCTTCCTTCAGCTCCTTTGCATGTGTTGCTGTATCGGTTTTTAAATTGGGAAGATTCTATGCCGGAATTTGCTCATTTACCCCTGATTTTGAAACCTGACGGCAATGGAAAATTGAGCAAGAGAGAGGCTGACAAACAGGGGTTTCCCATTTTTCCGATCAATTGGACGAATAGTAATGGCACCAAAAATATCGGTTTTAAAGAGCACGGTTACCTTCCCGAATCAATCACCAATTTTCTAGCGTTATTGGGTTGGAACCCAGGAAATGATCGCGAACTTTATTCATTAGATGATCTGGGAAGTGCTTTTTCTTTGGAGCGCATTGTTAAATCTGGTGCAAAATTTGATATAAATAAGGCACAATGGTTCAACCAACAATATTTAAGAGATAAATCCCCTGAAGAACTAAATAATTATTTGGCTGCGGACTTGGAAAGCTCTGGTTTAAAAGCAGGAAATGATAAAATTCAGAAAGTAACCGAACTTTTGAAGGATCGAATTGTTTTTCCTCAAGACCTATTCAGCAATGGAAGATATTTATTCGTGTCGCCGGAACAGTATGATCCACAGGTCGTACAAAAAAAGTGGGACCACGAAACAGCAGCTTTTCTTCAGGAATACAGGGAGTCGATAAATTCCAGTGAAAATTGGAACGCTGAAATAGCCCATCAGTTATTGTCTGATCAATTAGAACAGGCCAAATGGGGATTCGGTAAGATAATGCCTGGATTACGCCTTGCACTTACTGGTATAGGCAAAGGTCCGGACTTAATGAAAATAATGGAAATTCTCGGGAAAGATGAAACGATTCGCCGGTTGAACCAAGCCATTACCCGGTTGGCAAATACCACTATAAAGAAAGCATGACTAAGAAAAAACACAAACCCAAGAAAGATGAAAAGCCCAAAGTAAATAAAGAATTAGAAGGCTTTGATATTGAAATTGACGCATTTGGTGAGATTACCACTAACTTCGATATCAATAAAATAAATGAGTTTCTAAACAGGGAGGTAGATGATAAGAAACTTAGGGGCCGAAAAGATCCTTATAAAAAGAGAAAGCCAGGCCGGAAAGATGATAAACAAGAATAGGAACTGAACCTCGAATAATTTACCGGGAATATACTTTGGTGTAGAAATCTTTTAAAAACCAACTCAGGTTTATGGCAAAATTACGTATTGGACTTATTCGAGAAGGTAAAAAGCCATTGGATCGGCGGGTGCCGATAGCTCCGGTTTCCGCCCAATATATCAACCGGAATTTTGCCGATGTTGAGGTAGTCTGCCAGTCAAGCGATCACCGTGCCTATACTGATAAGGAGTACATGGAAGCCGGAGTGGAAGTGGTCCGGGAGGTCTTGGATTGTGATGTTTTATTAGGTGTGAAAGAAGTGACGGCAAAGGAATTGATCGCGGAAAAATGTTATTGCTTCTTTTCTCACACCATTAAGGCACAAGATTATAATAGAGATTTACTCCGTACCATTCTGGACAAGAAGATTACTTTGGTGGACTACGAATGCCTGACAAACTCATCTGGCAATCGAGTACTGGCCTTTGGTCGATATGCAGGCATTGTTGGTGCCTATAATACTATATGGGCTTATGGGCAACGATACCGACTGTTTGATATTCTACGGGCCCGGGACTGTTTCGATCTTCAACAACTACAAGATGAGTTTGTTAAGGTGGTACTTCCACCCATCAAGATTGCGCTTACAGGTGGTGGCAGGGTGGCAAAAGGAGCAATAGAAATACTTAATAGTTTGGGAATCAGGCGTGTGACCGCTAGTCAATTTATTGAACAGATCTATGAGGAGCCTGTTTACACCCAGTTAAATGCCCGTGACTACCACGTAAACAAAAACGGTACTCTTTTTAATAGGGAGGAATTTTTTGCAGACCCTGTAAACTACCGGAGTAGTTTTTCGCAATTTACCAGTCGTGCTGATGTTCTGATTGCTGGAGCCTATTGGGATCCAAGAGCACCAGTATTATTTACCAACCACGATGTGCTTAAGCCTGAATTTAAGATTAAAGTAATAGGAGATATCACCTGTGATATCGAAGGCTCAATTCCGGCAACCAAGAAAGCCTCGACCATTGAAGAGCCAATTTATGATTACAATCCCAGTGCAGACAAGATTGAGCAGCCTCTTACAGATGAAGCTAATCTTACAGTTATGTCCATTGATAACTTGCCAGATGAACTTCCCAGAGATGCCAGTTTAGATTTTGGAGAAGACCTAATTCAACATGTACTTCCTCATCTGACAGGATCAGATAGTCAAGAGGTAATCTCAAGGGCCACCATCACAAAAGAGGGATTGTTAACTGAAAAATTCAGCTATTTGCAAAATTTTGTAGACTGAAACTAATCGTTCATTGAGATGAGGAATTCCTCGTTGCTTTCTGTGCCTTTCATTCTATCCAAAATAAACTCTATGGCTTCGCTGGAGTTCATGTCAGACATAAACCTTCTTAATATCCAAATGCGCTGTAAAGTTTCCTTGTCTATTAAAAGGTCTTCCCGACGAGTTCCTGACCCGGTAATATCAATTGCAGGATAAACCCGTTTGTTTGACAACTTACGATCCAGTAATAGCTCCATATTTCCAGTACCTTTAAATTCTTCAAAGATTACTTCATCCATTTTGGAACCTGTTTCAATTAAGGCGGTAGCTATAATGGTGAGAGAACCACCGTTTTCAACATTTCTGGCTGCACCAAAAAATCGTTTAGGCTTATGTAAAGCATTCGCATCCACACCACCGGAAAGAATTTTTCCTGAAGAGGGGATAACTGTGTTATAAGCTCTGGCCAATCGGGTAATGGAATCAAGTAGAATTACTACATCATGACCACATTCGACCATCCGCTTGGCTTTTTCCAATATTAGGTTGGACACCTTAACATGGCGATCGGCTTGCTCATCGAAGGTAGAGGAGATAACCTCTGCTTTCACACTGCGAGCCATATCTGTAACCTCTTCCGGACGTTCGTCTATTAAAAGTATAATTAAGTGGACATCAGGATGATTTTTGGCAATTGCATTAGCGATTTGCTTCAACAATACGGTTTTGCCGGTTTTGGGTTGAGCAACGATCATTCCACGCTGTCCTTTCCCGATGGGAGCAAACATATCCAACAGTCGAGTGGAATACTCACTGGATTTGGTACTAAGGTTCAGCTTTTCGTCAGGAAATAATGGTGTCAGGTATTCAAATGGAACTCTATCCCTGATTTCGTCCGTAGTTTTGCCGTTTACCGATTCTACCCTTAAAAGTGCAAAATACTTTTCACCTTCTTTAGGGGGTCTAATTTGTCCTTTAACAGAATCACCTGTTTTTAAACCGAAAAGTTTAATTTGAGACGGGCTGACATAGATATCGTCAGGGCTACTTAAATAGTTGTAATCTGAGGATCGCAGAAATCCATAACCATCCTGCATAATCTCCAATACACCTTCGTTGACAATCAGTCCATCAAAATCCTTAATATTGTTTTTCTTTGGTTTTGGCTCCCGTTTTTCCCTTGACTGATGATCCCGATTCTCTCTGGGTGCCTGCTCGCGGTTTTCCTTGGGTGCCTGCTCGCGGTTTTCCTTGGGTGCCTGCTCACGGGTTTCCTTGGGTGCCTGCTCACGGGTTTCCTTGGGTGCCTGATCCCTGCTTTCTCTGTTTGGCCTTTCCCGTCGATCTCCGCGGTCTGAAGATTTCCGGCCAGGTTTTGCCGGAGCTTCTGATGACGGGGTCTCGATTTTAACGTTGAATGAATCTAAAATCTCTCCATCTGACTGCGCTTTGTCTTGACTTTTGGAAACATTTTCCCGTTTGGGAATCTTAGGCCCTCGTTTATTGGGTTCACGTTTGGTCTCAACAACTTTTTTATCGGGTAGGTCGTTTTCAGGTGTAATGGCCTGTTGATCAAGAATCTTGTAGACAAGGTCCTTCTTTACTAATTTCTTAAAGTTTTTTACACCTAACTCCTCGGCAATTTCTTTCAACTCTGAAAGAAGTCGAACATTCAATTCTTCAATATTGTACATAAAAAAAAAGGATTTTATCCTATTGGGTTAGAAATGGTTAGTATAAGCTCTAAATGCTATGAATAAATTAATCAGGTTGAATTATTAATCTAGATATGATCTCAGGAGCTGAACAGCCTTGAGCGATATGCAAAGATCTTGCAATAATATACTAATGGTGTAAAATAAACAAGCAATTGAATTAAATTTCTCTTTTACCGGTGACGATAGGGTTAGGTGGTTAAATATTACTTATTATCCTTATTATTCATTTATTTTGTGTCCTTTTAAATCACAATCATGCTGGAAATTGCAATTATCAGGGATCATTTTGACCAGGCAGTAAGTGGGCTGGCTAAAAGAAACATTAAAGATGCTGGGCATTTGCTTTCAGAGGTTCTTGACTTAGACAAAAAGCGGAGAGAAACTAAAACCAGCTTGGATAGCCTATTGGCTGAGGCCAACGCAAAATCCAAAGAGATAGGGAGATTGATCCAGGCCGGTGAGAAAGAGCAAGCAAAGCAATTCAAGCAAGAAACATCCGATTTAAAAAATCAGGCGAAGGATCTCCAGGATCAGTTCAACCTCTTGGTCAATAAGCAGCAGGAGGCTTTATACAATCTCCCAAATATCCCCAATCGGAAGGTGCCCATGGGTAATTTAGCGTCGGAAAATGAGCTGGTTGAGGAGTGGGGTGATTTTCCAACACTTGATGAAAACGCTTTGCCCCATTGGAACCTCATAAATACCTATGATATTATTGACTTTGATCTGGGCAATAAATTAACCGGTGCAGGCTTCCCGGTGTACAAAGGGAAAGGGGCTAAATTGGTACGTGCTTTAGTGAATTTCTGCCTGGATCAAGCAGAGGCAGCGGGTTACCTGGAAATCCAACCACCTATAGTGGTAAACGAAACCTCGGGCCTGGCAACCGGGCAACTACCGGACAAGGAAGGCCAAATGTACGCCATCTCTGATTCCAATTACTATCTTATCCCAACTGCCGAAGTCCCTATAACCAATATATATCGGGATACTATACTGGATGTTGAGGACTTGCCTGTAAAGAATGTAGGTTATACTCCATGTTTTAGAAGAGAGGCGGGTAGCTGGGGTGCTGATGTACGAGGACTTAACCGATTACACCAATTTGATAAGGTTGAAATTGTGCAAATCAATCACCCTGAGCATTCTTACCACGCGTTGGATGAAATGTGCAAGCACGTAGCATCCTTGTTACAACAGTTGGAGCTTCCTTATAGAAAACTAAACCTGTGTGGTGGAGATCTCGGTTTCACATCAGCACAAACATTTGATTTTGAAGTCTATGCTGCCGGGCAGGACAAATGGTTGGAAGTGAGCTCAGTGAGTAATTTCGAAACCTACCAAACCAATCGATTAAAGCTTAGGTGCAAAGGACTGGATAAAAAGAACTTCTTGTTACACACTTTGAATGGAAGCGCATTGGCTATACCTCGAATATTGGCGGCAATTCTGGAAAACAATCAATTCCTGCATGGAATCCGTATTCCTGAAGTATTAGTCCCCTATACTGGATTTGATACTGTTTCAAAATAGCCTGAATTCCAAAAGGTTTTTGGATAAGATATGACTGATATAAGTATTAGAAAAGGATTGGAATCGGATATTCCTGATGTCCTAAAATTAATAAAAGAGCTTGCTGAATTCGAGCGCGCCTTGGACAGTGTAGAAGTTACGGAAGATCAATTGCTAGCCGATGGGTTTGGATCCTCACCCGCATTTGAATTTCTGGTGGCAATAGAAAATGACAAAACCATCGGATTATCATTATTCTATTATAGGTATTCTACCTGGAAAGGGAAAGGGCTCTATCTGGAAGATTTGGTGGTTGCCAACGCTTTACGTGGCAGAGGAATTGGTAAAAAACTATTATTGGAAACAGCAAAATTTGGCAAAGAGCAACATTGTACGGGAATGTATTGGCAAGTGCTTGACTGGAATACTCCGGCAATTGAATTCTACAAAAACCTGGGTGCTAAATTAGATGGTGAATGGATCAATTGTAAATTAGACCAACATTCCCTGGATCAGATTAACTGACTTTTATAAAAGAGATAGGTTCAAGATTCAGCCTCAGTTGTCCTTTAATTAGGTTAAAAATATAGACGGGGTCAGCAAATTGGGGAAGGCAACAGCAAGTAAAAAGCTAAGTATTGCAATAACAAAACCAAACATAAAAATAGTATAAGATATGCGGAGGAACTGATATTTCTTTCCTAGAACCACTCCTAAATAATAAATATCTTTGATCAGACTACCATATAGGTAGTCCCCATCCTTGAGCATTTCCTTCATACCCCACATATAGTCGTCAAATTTCATTCTGTGAAAATTGCCAAAGAAAAGTAGATTGGTGCGCTTGTTTTTGATATCAATTCTGGTGAATTTTCCTGACGAAATATTTGGACGAGTAGCCAATATAGCAAAAACAATGGCCGCCAGGCAAACTGCTACAATAATCAATGTAGGTATAATCAAGTTTGGATGTTCTTCAAACTTTCGGATCAAGACACTAACTAAAATGGAGAGTATAATTGAATTTATGGAGATCATGATATTGGCCTTGGTATCGGCCATCCCACTTAAAGTCATATGGTTTTTGGAAGTGATCCGAAACATGGTTTCAATACCACGTGTAGGTTTTTTAAGCACTTGTTCTTTTAAATTGCTTAATTCATTTTCAAGTTTTTCAGTGTACTTTGAATCACTGTTTATGACCTTGAGTCTTTTTTTTATTTTTTTCAGATTTTTTGCTTTTCTGGGACCAAGCGTGCTTTTGCCATAATCAGTAAAATATCGGTGATTGTCAATAAAAACGGTACTCATATCCAGCCACTCTGATTCTGTAATGATATCATTTTCCAGAATACTGAATTCAGTGCGCAGGAGTTCTGCTTTTTCGAAGTAGTGCTCGCTACCTAAATGATGCAGATCTGCATCACAGAGTACCTGTTGTGCCAGGTTTTTCGGACTTTGTGGTATTTTAGTAGCCTCAATACAGCCTACAACTTCTTCAATGTATTTTTTTTCTGCACCAAGCTGAGTTAAGAACTCCCTAGAAAGCGTAATGCTGTGATCCTCATGTTTTACTTTGTTGGTAATGTAGCCGATATCATGTAGGTAGGCAGCTGTCATCACTACTTCAACCTGATCATTTTCTAAGTTGGATTGATTGGCTATCTCTTGAACAGCGGCAACCACGTCCATGGTATGTTGCAAGTTGTGGTAGACGTATTGATCTGGTAATTTATTAGTAATCAGATCGATTACAAATTTCTTGGTTTGATCTAATACAGGGGAGCCTGTTTGGGAACCGTTGTGTTTGTGATTCTCTTTCATAATTCGTATAATCCTACATACTAATATGGCCTTAATGCCATCAACACAACGTTGAATACTGAGTATAAATATAAGAAAATTAAACAAAATGGCCTTTCTATAATTCTCAATATGTCATGAATGTAAGAATTATCGGAGTTTATCTTTGTACATGCTACCTCATGGTTCAGTTAATTGCTTGTCAAATTAATGAAACAGACTATAATGCTCGTTTTCAGCCATATACAGATGAGTTTGCAAAATTTTCAGGATACAATCTTCTTCAACCTTCCAGTACCTTCATATTACCGGGTATCCTGACAGAGATATCCGGCGTTTCTATGCTCAATGACAGCGTAGTGGCCTGTATTCAGGACGAAGCGGGAGTCATATTTATGTATGGCATGAAGCAGCGTAAAATTGTGGATCGTATTCGATTTAGTCGCGGGGGAGACTATGAGGGTATCGAAGTGGTTGGCAACCAGGTTTATATTCTTAGAAGTAATGGCAAGATTTACCAGGTTTCACTTGAAGATAATACCACTATCACCTTGAACACTTCTCTTAAGGGGGATAATAATCCTGAAGGCTTGGGTTATGACAAAAAGAACAACCAGCTATTGGTTAGTACCAAAGGAAAGGCTGGACTTGAGGGGCAATCCATAGCAGGAAGGGCCATTTACGGTTATCATCTTGATAAGGGTTTTAATCATAATCCTGTTTTCATAATAACCTCAAAAGATCTCGAATCCTGGAATGTGAAACAACAAACTCCTTTAAAACTGACTCAGAAGAAAAAAGCATTTAAGCCCTCCGGCGTTGCTGTACATCCGGAAACCGGCGATATATTCCTAATTGCCTATGTAGGCAGGTTACTTTTGGTTTTAAGTGCTGAGGGACAAATCAAATACGCTATACCCTTGTCACCAAGGATCTTCAGGCAACCTGAGGGAATATGCTTTACCTCTGTCGGTGATCTAATAATTTCTTCTGAAGGGCAGGATGGGAGCGGTAAAATTCAAATGTTTAAAAAAGGGGGGGCAGGATTGATGGACTGATGAATTGGTGATTGAGCACTCCCGAGCACTCCCCTCCGGAGTGCCTGTTTCTATTTAATTTACTAATCTGTCGCTTGGTTGTACCGAGTGACGACTATGTTCAACTGGGGCTTTCTGCTTCCCGCATCGCGCTTGATTTTTTCGCAGATCAATAGCACTAAACCTCAACCCCTCAATCCCTTAACCCTTCCGTCTCTGCATTTTCAAGCAGTCTTTACTTCTTGCTCTGCTGGTTTTCCCAACAACAAGACTTCATCCGCAATAATCTCTGAAACATAACGCTTCTTACCATCGGGTCCTTCGTAATTTCGATGAACCAGTTTCCCCTGGATAGCAACTTCACTACCTTTTCTCAAATATTTATCAGCAATTTCTGCTAAACCACCCCAGGCCACGATCTGATGCCACTGAGTATCTACCGTTTTTTCACCGGCGGCATTCTTATAACTTTCACTGGTAGCCATTGAAAAATTAACTACATTTTTCCCACTATCCAGTAGCCGGAACTCAGGGTCTTTGCCAACCCTTCCAATCAGTTGAATTCTGTTTTTTAAACTTCTCATGGTCATTCTTATTTTGATGATTGACCATCAATTTAAGAGCAGGCAGTCCCATTTTTCCGGATTGCTTCCAATAATATTTTTAGAGCAACTCAGGTAGTAATCGGAGGCACAGTTTTAATAAACAATACTATGCCGCTTGAATAGGGACAATACCATGATATTTATAAACTTTAAGATTGAAGTATTGAGAGAGGTAGACTTTTAGCCGGTTTTTGGCCAATAAAGCAACCCGGTGGTTGGGCTTTAAAATGGTCATTTGCAGTACTGCTCTGATGAAATAAGGTGAGTTCATGAAGTCCTCCATCCATATTTCGAAGATTTCCGTCCAATCATCCAGATATTTCTGATAATGACTCTTCCCCGAAAAGATGAACTCCAATTGATTGCTGCCAATCTTATACCTATAGACTCCGGCAAGTTCTCTATAGAATTCACCTAGATGTTTGACAGATAACACCTGACAATTTTTAATTGCTTTGATGGTATCGTCTTCCAGATTTAGGGGATTAAAACGGTTAAGGTAGGTATGTTTAACATCGTTGCCCAATTTAGTGAGCAGTTGCTCCAGAGTATTAGCTTGGGCCTCCTTAAGTATGTAATTTTTATCTTGTGGAAAGGTTAGGTGACTTACATTCATGACACAAAGAAAAGAAATTTTCCAAACCTTCCAAATACTATTTCGGCGCTTTAAATTCAATAGTAGACCCAAAGAACAGTGCATTTAAAAACAGTTTGTTGGTTCCATACCAAACTGCCCTGAAGTTAGGATTATCAGTAAACGCTATAATCCGGCCTTTCCCAAGATGAGCGATTCCTACAGCTGGTGTATTCTTTAATTCTTCCAATTTGTTGGCATGGATGTACCCAGAGATTAGTGGATCAGCAGTGTACATAATGGGATTGGCAAATGGATTGCTTGACCGTTTCATAAATAAAGCAGAGTTTCTGAATACAGGCATGGTAGAATGCTCCATGCCAAAGGCCAAAGGGTGGGTCAGATCGAGCTTAACTTTAAAAATAGCCCCTCCAATATTTTGAACATCAACGCTTTTTCTTCTACTATAAGGCGATTGAGCTAAGGTATCTGCTTCATTCTTTTTGTAGTGTAAACTACTTATTTTTGAATCAGACATCCATTTAGCGCCTGATTTCCAACAAATTACCTGGCCACCATTCTGAATCCATAGTTTGAGTTTCTCTACTGCTTTTTGGTTCATAGACCTGTAACGCCCAGAAACTAAAACCAGGGTATTGAATTTGTTCAGATCCAGTGCCGCGAATTTGTTCTGAGATACCAGTGTCATATTCACATCAAATCTCTGATCAAGTAAATGCCATACCTCCCCAACCTCATATCCGTTGATATCCTCATCGGCTAGAACCAGAACTTTAGGCTTGGTCAGTGGTTTAACCGTAGGGCTTCCCCAGGACTTTCCTTTACTGCTAAAGCCTGTGGATAGGGACCTAACATCAATACCATCATTTTCAGCGATTAGCATCATCAGCTGGTAAATATCATCCGGGTTCATTTCTTGATCAGCAATAGGAATGATAACACTGCCTGGAGGCATAACCACGCCTGTTTCAAGGATCATGGGTTCAGTAGCAACCTTTACTCTTAATTGTTGTTTGAATAGACGATTTATGGCCCGATAAGAGTAGTACTCTTGGTTTTCGAAAATATAGGCATAGCTGCTTTTATCCCCGATAACCTGTCCTTTAGGAAAATCTGGGGTCTCAATCAGGTCACCCAATAATGACTGCCGGAAATAGTGTCCCGATATTTCACTGAACTCCAGATTAAAGGCCAATGGTAGGGTCCAGGCAGATACATCATAAAATAAACTATCTTGAAACTCAGTTCTTTGTTCAAATAGGGCCTTGATCAACCGATACTGACCCTGATTAAGGGGAACAATATAACTATGGCGGGCTTTGAATTCTGTTCCGTTAACACTTATATCGCGGGCAGCCTGATAGACATCAATTTGATGCCTTAAGACCACTTCCAGAAAATGATAGACTCTTCCCTGATCCGGAGATTGAAAGACATACGCCTTGAGCTTGTCACTATCGGATTCGTCAATTGTGCTGGAATAGAAATTCCTTTGGTGTTCTAAAAGTTCGATTCGCAATTCCTTGGCGGCCTTTAGGGTTGACAAGGTAGTAGTAAACTGATTTTTAATAGCAAAGGGGAAAGTAAGTTCACCATTAATGGTACTCTGTAAATGCCCTCTGGCACTGGCCTGTTCGAAAAGTATACCTATGGATCCGTTGACATCCGGATAAGTTGACCCTTTGCCGTAATAAAAATCGTCATAACTCTCTTGTGTGTAATAGAGTGACCCGATCTCGTCCAATGCTTTGGCATGGTAGGCCGCAATTGATGCGGTCAATTTAAAAGTATTTTTGGGTGTTAGTGGGTGATTTCGTGATGGAATACCTGGCTGGAAGAAAAAAGTGCGGTGTGACTCCATTTCATGATGATCAGTTAGAACATTGGGTTTCCAATAGTGAAATTTTTCAACTCGTCCTATTGACTCAGGATGCTGTAGTAGTAACCAATCACGGTTTAGGTCAAACCAATAGTGATTGGTTCTGCCCCTGGGCCAGGATTCATTGTGCTCCAAGCTTGCAGGGTTCCCGTCCATATTTTTACTGCGATGGCTATTAACCCAGCTAGCGAATCGATTCATGCCATCAGGATTAATGCTGGGATCAATAAGTATAATCGTATTGTTGAGCAAGTCTTCAATTTCTGGCCCTTGTGCAGCTGCTAAATAGTATGCAGCTAACAATGAGGCATTGGAGCCACTGGCTTCATTACCGTGTACGCTGTAGCCCAACCATACCACAACAGGCATATTTTCTATGTCTAAATTGGTATTTTGGGAAGGGTCAGAAAGTTTTAAGTGCTGTTTTCGGATTTCTTCAAGGCTCTGGTGGTTTTCGGGGCTGGTAAAAGTCAAAAGCATCAATGGCCGTCCCTCATAGGTATAACCATAAGTATCCAAAGTAGCTCTGCCAGAGGATTCAGCTATGGCCTTCATATAACCAGTTAGTTTATCATGGCTCAGGTGCCATTCTCCTACAGAATGACCGATAACTGAGGCAGGTGTAGGTATTTCATGGTTATAATCAATAGCTTGTGGAAGGTAATACTGTAAATCTTGGGACAGCAAGGTACTATTCAAGAAGAACCCAAGACAAAAAAATTTAAAAACCCTCGCCATAGGAAATGAGTGTATTATTAAGGTCAAGCAGCATGAAAAGTAAACATTATTTAGCAAATGATTCAGAATTTCAACCTGGGGGTTGATAATCTAACCTAAAAATGAACTTTTTTTAATGAAAATCATATAGTATAATTGTTGAGCAGACTTTAGCCACTGATCTTAACCAATTCATATGAGAAAATATCTACCTAAAATTCTGCTAAGTGCTTTGTTGGTTTTCAGCACATCTACATTATGGGGCCAGGGATCAACCACTTCAAGCATGAACGGTACCGTTACCGATCCAAATGGAGAAGCGATTCCCGGTGCTACCGTAATAGCCGTTCACCAGCCCACAAATGCACAATTTGGGAATGTGACTAATGTCACGGGGGCCTACCGGCTCAACAACATGAACGTGGGAGGACCCTATACAGTATCCGTCAGTTTTGTGGGTTTTGAGTCATTTACCCAAGCGGGAATTTACTTGGATCTTGGTCAAACGTTTCGATTGGACGCTAATATGAGCGAGGATATTACTCAGTTGGAAGCTGTGGAAATAATAGCCACCACCGGTGATGTATTTGATGGAAACCGATCGGCGCAAGAAACGGTAGTCAACGACTACACCATACAACAACTGCCTACGGTTAGCAGGAGTCTGAATGATTTTACTAGATTGTCTCCACTGGCCAATACCAATGTGGGTATTAACGGGGCCATATCCTTCGGAGGTCTAAACAACCGCTACAATTCCGTTTTTATCGATGGTGCGCCAACTAATGACTATTTTGGACTGGCCAATAACGGCACCAATGGGGGTCAAACCGGGATATCACCTATAAGTGTGGATGGCATCTCACAATTTCAGATTGTCCTGGCGCCTTACGATGTACGACAAGGGGGCCTGGCGGGAGCCGGTATCAGTGCGGTAACCAGAACGGGTTCAAACGAACTTGAAGGATCAGCTTGGTATCTGGTCAGTAATGAGGGACTGTCAGGAAAGACTCCTACCGATGACCCCAATGTATCCCGGGAAAAGCTGTCAGATTTTAGTAATAAAACCTATGGATTCCGATTAGGAGGCCCAATTATTAAAGACAAGCTATTCTTCTTTGCTTTGGCTGAGATCCAAAGGGATGAGACTCCACAGCCATTTAGTATCAGTGAATACCAAGGGGATGCTACTTTGGATGACTTCGATGCCATTGGAGACCATGTTCGAAACCTATACAACTATGAACCGGGTGAATACATACAGACCACCAATTTGCTGGATGGAGAAAAGTTTATGTTAAATCTGGACTATAATATCAGTCAGAAACACAAATTAGCGGTGAGATACCGGTATACTAAGGCTTCCCAGGTAGGCCCTAGTCAGAGTTCCAGCGCCAATGTTAGTTATGCAAATAGTGGACAAACTTTTCCTTCAATAACTAACAATGGATCTATAGAGTTGAAAAGTAATTTTTCAAACTCATCAAACAGTTTGCTAGTAGGTATTACCACCGTTCGGGACGACCGCGAAGTTACCGGCCAGCCTTTTCCAGCCATTCAGATTGCAGATGGTCCTGCGGTTATTAATTTGGGTAGTGACCCATTTTCCCATGCTAATGTAGTGAATCAGGATGTGATCACCCTGACCAACAATTTTAATTTGTATCGAGGTAGGCACACACTGACTTTTGGCACCCACAACGAGTATTTTAACATTTTCAATTTGTTCCTTCCTTTCCATCCTCCGCAATATAGATTTAGCAACAAAGAAAAATTCTTGCAAACAATACCAGAAGCATGGCTATTCCTATATGGGCACGAACAATCAGACGAGAATATTGGGGATGAAGCGGTATCGGTTTCCGCAGACTTCAGTACCATACAATTGGGTTTCTATGTACAGGACGAATTCCAGGTGAATGAAAATTTTAAATTAACTGGTGGCATAAGGGTAGATATACCCATCTTCCTGACCGATGGAGTGGTAAATTCACAATTTAATAACTCTACTATACCCATTATAGAGGGTGAGGGATATAATCTGGAGGGGTCAACAGCGGGCAAAGTACCCAGTACTCAACTTCACTGGAGTCCCCGTTTCGGGTTCAACTGGGACATAAGCGGCAACAAGAGCACTCAGATTCGTGGTGGACTGGGAATTTTTACCAGCCGTATCCCTTATGTGTGGCCCGGAGGTATTTATCTAAGAAATGGTTTGACCAGTGGATTTACTTCCCTCTTTGATGGCGCTGGCTTTGCCCCACCAAGCGGAGATGGTTCTCAGGGAATACCCTTTGAGCCGGATTTGACAAATCAGCCCGCCATTACCGGAGGCCCCCAAGGTGATGTAGACTTATTCGCCGATGATTTCAAGTTCCCCCAGATATTCAAGGCTAGTTTAGGGGTTGACCATAAGCTGCCCTGGTGGGGACTGATTGGGACCGTAGATTTACAGTACACAACCAAACTGAATGACATTCAGTACCAGAATGTGAATAAACCAATAGATCCAATTCGTGCATTAACTGGCACTCCGGACAATCGGCCAATATTCAATAATGATTTACTGGACCCTACTTACAACTACATTACGCTGGCCACCAACACCAGCAAGGGAAATACTTTTAGTTTTAGCGCCCAGTTGCAGAAGCCTTTGCAAAATGGATTTACCGGTAGCATTGCTTATGCCTATACCCATGCGGAGTCTCTATTTGATGGTACGGTGTTCATCAACTCCTCCCAATGGCAGGAGTATCACAGTGTGACCGGTAGAAATAACCCAACCGGCTTGCAGCGGTCTCAGTTTGCCACCGGATCCAGGATCAGTGGTTTTGTTTCCAAGCGATGGGAATATGCAAATAAATTTGCCACTTCAGTTTCTTTATTCTACAATGGGCAGGACGGCTTGCCATTCAGCTATGTGTACGCTGACAATGGCGGTCTATTGACCAATGATGACCCAGGTACAGACGAGGCCAGGAACCTGATCTTTGTACCGGCAAATGCAAATGAAATCATTTTTGGAGAGTTTGTTGATGATGGTATGGGCGGCCAGTTGGTTGCTGAAATGTCTGAAGCAGATGCCACCGCCCAGTGGGCATTGCTGGATGCGTTTATCAATGGTGATGATTATCTGAGTGAACGCCGGGGACAATATGCCGAAAGAAACGGTGGTCGGATGCCTTTCGAGAGCATAATGGATTTTAGGGCCGCGCAAGAGTTTTTTATAAATACCGGCGGTCGTCGACACACTTTGGAAGTATCTATTGATATATTTAACTTTTCAAACCTCCTGAACAAGGACTGGGGACGCAGATATCAAATAAGTGACAACCAGAACTTCCAGTTGATCAATTTCGTGGGGTTCTTGCCAACAACTCCTGAAGATCCACAGACACCTACTTTCTCCTTCTCTGATATTGACAATCCATGGAGCATCACGCAGTCTGGGGTAAACGGTGCCCGCTGGAATGCGCGGTTAGGATTGAGGTATAGTTTTTAGTATATCCTAAGACCAGTTTTATTTGAGTCCAACAAATTTTGTATATTGTTTAGCACCAAACTAAAAATCCATGCATGGTACATTGAACCTGAAATTTACCGGCATGATTCTCTGCCTGGGGCTTATCCTAACAGCCTGTGTTAAAAGTCAGCCTGGAGAAGAATCCAGCACCACTGAAGTACCAGAACTACCTCCGGTTGAGTTCGATCTTGATAAGATACAAGAACGCGGCTCCTTAATAGCCATTGTAGATAATAGTACTACCAGTTACTTTATTTATAAGGGCCAACCCATGGGTTACGAATACGAGTTGCTGAGGTTATTTGCAGCAGATTTGGGGGTAAAGCTTGAGTTGGTGATCACTACTGAAATCGATGATGCCATGTCTAAATTGAACAGTGGTGAAGGGGATATCGTGGCGTTTAACTTAACCGTTACCAAAAAACGAGCTGAAAGAATCGCCTTTACAGATCATTTGACACTATCACGTCAGGTTTTAGTTCAGAAAAAACCTGATAATTGGCGCAAAATGAAGTTACATGAAATCGAAAAGAAAATGACTAGGGATCAGGTGGATCTGATAGGACAGGAGATTCACGTCCGTAAAAGCTCAAGTTTTGTAAGCCGTTTACAAAATCTATCTGAAGAAATAGGAGGTGATGTAATAATTGTGGAGGAACCTGGTAATGTGGAAGTAGAACACCTGATACACAGAGTGGCAGAAGGAGAAATTAAGTATACGGTAGCAGATGAGAAGGTAGCCAAGTTGAATGCCACCTATCATAAAAATCTGGATATAGAAACTCCCATAAGCTTTTCCCAAAGAATTGCCTGGGGGGTACGTCTTAGTAGTGGTCAACTGTTGGAAGCTTCAAACTTGTGGCTTTCTCGAATGAAAAAAGAAGTACCTTTCTATACCATTTACGATCGATATTTTAAAAGCTCTAAAGCCTCACTTCGACGGGTACACAGCGATTACTCAACGCTTGTCGGTCACCAGCTGAGTCCCTATGATAGTCTGATCAAAGACGGTGCTATGGAATTGGGTTGGGATTGGGAATTACTGGCATCTTTAATTTTTCAGGAATCTAAATTTGATCCCAAGGCCGATAGCTGGGTAGGGGCAAGCGGTCTAATGCAACTCATGCCGGCAACTGCCAAGCAATTTGGCGCTACCGATCCAACTGATCCACAACAAGGAATCTCTGCGGGCGTAAAATATTTAATATGGCTGGAAGAATTCTGGCAGCCAAAAGTTCCAGATGAGGAAGAGCGCATTAAGTTTATTTTGGGCTCCTACAATGTGGGCCAGGGCCATGTCCTGGACGCCAGAAAATTATGTGCTAAATATGGTAAGGATTCAACTATTTGGGATGATCACGTGGCCTTTTATTTATTAAAGAAGTCTGAGCCGGAGTTTTACAACGACCCAGTGGTATCAGCCGGATATTGTAGAGGCCGGGAACCTGTACATTATGTAAAGGAAATAATTTACCGATCTGCTCAATATAAGCAGATAATGCTGAACAAACCTGTGCTATCTGAGCTTTGATAAGTACCCTATCATGAAAGCTTCCACTTTTGAATCAAGCCAACTTCATATACTTCTGGCAGATTTCGAATACTTCCTCAAAACTGTTATAAGCAGACACAGATTTCAACATCATTTGGTGCTCGCCAATTTTCAATTATTAATTGTATCGATTTTTTGGATAACCTGAAATATCGGAGCGTCCTTAATTATCCCTATTTGATGATACCTTAGGTAGGTTATTAGCAATAATCTGGTTTAGTTAGAGACTAGAATGATTGGATTGAGGGTATAAAAAAGCCCTGCCGCGCAGTGCGCAACAGGGCTATCACCCAAATAAATACTTTGTATTTTAGGAAGCTACTGTGGTAACCTCATCTGGTAATTCAGATATTTTGGATAATGGAGCAACTCTAAAGGCTTTTTTGACCTTATGGCCACAATAGGTACAGTTTTGATATTTCAATAACTGACCAGGGTCATTCTCTGTAGGAGTCTCCAACAGTTCTTCCTTAACAACTTTCAAGGTTTGATAGGTACACTCAGGACACGCAATGGCGTGTAAATGACCCGGATATTTTTCAATTTGTGTATAACCGGTATCTTCATCAACCCAAACATCATAATCTATGGAGAAGATATTTTCTTCAGCCTGCATACCTTCATCCAAATGGACATCTTCCTCGTCTTCACTTAGAAGTTTCATGGGTTTACCGGTCTTGGGAGAGACCCTTGGCTTATACCTCAATTGTTGAAGCTTCCTTTCCAGGAAAGTAGGATAGTAGAAGTTCAATAAATTATGAACCACAGAAATTGCCAAGATGGACATCATAGTGGCTACGAACAAACTAACAACGAACCAGACAACCGTAGGATCAGCAGAAAGTGTAGTAAGGTAAACGGCAATTCCTGATATCAGGAATACACTGGTATAAAAAAGTAATTTTATCTCATGAATATTTCTGAAATCATATTTGGCCTTGGACTCTCTACTAAGCAGTAACTTGATCCAATAGTAGGCTAGAACACCCAACCCACAACCCACAACCCCATAGGAGATTACTGCGGCCCATTGGTTCCACAATGCAATACTTTCAATTTTTTCGTATAGTAACATGGTCTTAACTTTTTAAAGCAGCTCAATTAATCTAAAATTCAACTAGGTACTAACTGTTTATGACTACGATTTAGCACTATTTGGCAGGGGAGAAAAGCAATATTTTATTCAAAAATTACATGGGTATAAAAGAGATGGTATTTACCATGAATTAAATACCCCTGGGAGAAATCAATAGACTGAAAAGCCAATAAAGGTTAGGTTAGAGAGTCCGCAGTTCGGCCGACCATCATTTCTATTGCGGCTTCGGCGATGGCTTTGGGGTCAAAACCACATTCCTGATGAAGTTCAATTTGCTGGCCATGCTCAATTATTTTGTCCGGAATGCCCAATCTTTTTACTGAGGAGTGGTAACCGTGATCAGCCATAAATTCCAATATTGCACTACCGAACCCTCCTTGAAGGCAACCATCTTCTACGGTCAGTATTTTAGGAAACTTCGCAAATATCTTGTGCAGTAGTTCTTCATCAAGAGGTTTTACAAAACGCATATCATAATGACCTGGATACAAATGGTGTTTCTGAAGTTCTTTGCAGGCCTCAATGGCATAATTGCCAATATGGCCGATGGTTAAAATTGCCAGTTCTGTTCCATCCATGATCATTCTACCGGTGCCAATGGTAACCTCCTTCATCTCTGTTTTCCATTCCGGCATGACTCCGTGCCCGCGGGGATACCTTATGGTAAACGCCTTTCCTTTTCTTGGCAGTTGGGCGGTATACATCAGATTTCGAAGTTCGGATTCGTTCATAGGGGCGGATACGATCATATTGGGCAAGCACCTCATATAGGCCAGGTCGTATGCGCCATGATGGGTTGGTCCATCTGCCCCTGCAAAACCTGCCCGATCAAGACAGAAATTCACTGGCAGGTTCTGTATGCAAACATCATGGATAACCTGATCATAAGCCCGTTGCATAAACGTACTGTAAATATTGCAATAAGGTATAATACCCTGAGTGGCTAATCCAGCACTAAAAGTAACCGCGTGTTGCTCTGCTATACCCACGTCAATGGCACGGTCTGGCATAGCTTCCATCATGATGTTCATGGAAGAACCTGAAGGCATGGCAGGGGTTATTCCCATGATCTTGTCGTTTTTCTTAGCCAACTCCACCATAGTATGCCCAAAGACCTGTTGATATTTGGGAGGTTGTGGCGTGTTATATGTCTTTTTGAAAATCTCTCCGGTAACTTTATCGAAAGTTCCTGGGGCGTGCCATTTGGTTTGATCCTTTTCGGCTATAGGAAATCCTTTACCTTTAACTGTTATACAATGCAAAATTTTAGGACCGGGAATATGCTGAAGGTCTTTGAGCACATGAACCAGGTGATCCACATCATGCCCGTCTACCGGGCCAAAGTAGCGAAGGTTTAGCGATTCAAATAAATTGCTCTGTTTGAGTAGCACGGATTTCAACCCATTTTCTACATTTGATACTACCTCCCGGGCAGAAGAGCCAAACGTACTGAGCTTTCCGAGTGCATGCCACAGTTCGTCTTTTACTTTATTATAGGTTTGAGAAGTGGTAATGTCCGTCAGATAGTTTTTTAATGCCCCAACATTAGGGTCAATTGACATACAATTATCGTTCAGGATTATTAGCAGGTTGCAATTAGAGACCCCAGCATGATTCATGGCTTCAAATGCCAGCCCGGCGGTCATGGCACCATCACCGATAACTGCAATGTGTTGCTTATCGCTGATCTGAAGATATTCTGAAGCATGGGCCATTCCCAGTGCGGCGGAGATTGAGGTAGAGCTATGTCCAACTCCAAAAGTGTCGTAAATACTCTCATCTCGCTTGGGAAAGCCTGAGATTCCACCATATAGTCTGCTGGTGTGAAATATGTCTTTTCGTCCGGTTAATATTTTGTGACCATACGCCTGATGACCTACATCCCAAACCAACTGGTCTACCGGAGTATTAAATACATAGTGAAGAGCTATCGTTAGTTCAACAACCCCAAGACTGGCTCCAAAATGCCCCCCGTATACCGAAACTAAGTCTACAATGAATTGCCGGAGCTCCTGAGTTAAAAGCACCAACTGTTCCTGCTTTAGCTTTTTCAGGTCTTGTGGACTATCAATAGTAGCTAATAATTTGCCGGGCTCAATTAACATTCAGCTCCTGTTTTTTTATATAAACTGACATAAAAGTACAATGTTTTGGAAACTACTACAATATTTTCTGCAGGCAATCAGTCTATCCACTTTTTTTTTAAGGTCCTGTAATTAATTCGAAGTATAAATGATATCTTTGACTAGTGCCGAGTCAAAGGTTAAATGACGGGTAAGGGGGAAGTAGATTTAGCCTTGACACTAGCCCATATTTTTGAATTTTACCCCAGAATTAACCAATATTAAATTGAGTTTTGAGATAAAGCTTCCTCTGTTTGAAGGCCCTTTTGATCTGCTTTTGTTTTTTATACAACGCGATGAGCTGGATATTTACGATATCCCCATTACCACCATCACGGTTGACTTCTTAGCATACATCCAGGAGCTGGAATATCTAAATATTGAGGTGGCTAGTGAATTTATTCTAGTAGCTGCTACCCTCATGCGTATCAAAGCTAAAATGTTGCTGCCCCGTCCGGTGTTGGATGAAGATGGCAATGAGATTGATCCCAGGGAAGAGTTGGTGAGACATTTACTGGAGTATAAAAAGTATAAATCGGTACTGTCCCAATTGCAAGAAATGGAGTTGAACCGATCACAACGGGAGCCCCGTGGCAACACATTATCTGAAATTCGGACCCTGTCAGCAACCACCAACGTTGAGGCAGAACTGCAGGACGTGGATCTTTACAAATTGCTTAAGACCTTTCAAGGAGTAATGGAGCGATTCGAAAATGAGCGTCAGCGACCAGTACACCAGGTGGTTCAATACCCATATAGTATTGAAAAACAAAAGACCCTGTTGATGCAGGACCTGGTGCCAGGGCAAAGGCTTTCATTCATTGATATTATTAGCAAAGAAGCCAATAAAGTGGTGGTAATTTTCAACTTTTTAGCAATTCTGGAACTACTTCAACTTCAGTTGATCACGTTACATTTAGGCATAGGATTCAACAATTTTTGGATCGAAAGGCTGGAGGAAGCCTTGGTAGAATAGATGTCCCAGGACTCTGGAAAAATAATCGAAACCTTAAATCCTAATAAAGTATGGATTCCGGTCTTATTCGGACTGGGAATAGTGGCTTATTTGTTCTACAGCGATCCTGATGTAAGTGTTGAAAACCTGGCCTTAATCATGAACGCCCGTCCGGGGATGTTCTCTCTGGCACTACTTATGATCCTGGCCCGTGCAGTGCTTTATATTTATCGCATCAAAGTAATCGCTAAAGAACACCTTGACTGGACCAGTTCGGTTTATGTAATTATTCTTTGGGAGTTTGCAAGTGCTGTTACACCATCAGTAGTGGGTGGCACTGCGGTTGCAGTGTTTATTCTGTTGAAAGAAGGAGTGAGCTTAGGTAAATCATTGGCCTTGGTCATGCTCACCGCCATCATGGATAATCTGATTTTTGTGGTCTTTGCCCCGATGGTTTTCTTTTTTGCTGAGGGGCAGATTATCCCTGAATCACCCCAGCCATTAGAATTCATGGGATGGTCATTCAGCCCACAAACAGGTATTCAAGTACTGTTTTGGATTAGCTACGTGCTTATTGCTCTTTATACTTTGAGTATGGCATATGCCTTATTTCTCAAACCAAGGGCTTTCAAATGGATTTTGTTAAAACTGACCACCATTAAGTTTTTAAGACGCTGGCGTCATAGTGCATACGAGCATGGGAATGAAATTATTTGGGCTTCCAGTCAGTTAAAAGGAAAACGACTGACCTTTTGGTTGACAATTTCTGGAGTAACGATATTGATATGGGCTGTAAGATATTTACAACTGAACCTGATCATTGCCTCCTTCATCGATCTTCCAATTGCCGACCATCTTTTAATATTTGCCCGTCAGATCATTCTGTGGATTATTATGCTGGTATCACCCACGCCGGGGAGCAGTGGAGCCGCAGAGTTCTTCTTTCCCCTGTTTTTTGAAGATTACCTGGGTCAGTACACACTCATTGCCAACATCAGCTGGAGGGCATTGTCATTCTATCCATATTTGCTTTTAGGAGCCATTTTTCTACCCCGATGGCTACGGAAGGTTTATAAGGTTAAGCAATCTAAAGCTTCCTAATACCGCTCTAATTCAGAGAAGAAAAATCCTGCCTCAATCAGTGCATTTTCGTCAGAATCTGATCCGTGGATGGCATTTGCTTCTATGGAGGTGGCAAATAATTGACGAATGGTGCCGGCCGCAGCATCTGATGGGTTAGTGGCTCCAATAAGTGTTCTGAAATCGTCGACTGCATTGTCTTTGGTCAGAATCATGGCAACAATGGGCCCGGAAGACATATAATTACACAGATCTTGATAGAAGGGGCGCCCCCTATGGACTGCATAAAATTTCCCTGCTACTTCCTGATTCAATCGGGTTTTCTTAATTGCTACAATATTGAATCCTGCTTCTTCAATCATCTTGATGATGGCTCCGGAATTACCAGCACTTACTGCATCTGGTTTGATCATAGTGTATGTTGTTCTTCCCTTCATATCTCGATTTTATTATTTGTTGCTTGAAACAGCGCGCTAAGTTATTACTTTTTACAAATTAATTCATGCCTCCAATCATTCCTTTTGATTATGCCACTCTTTGTTTTTTATGTATTTATTCACACCTTTGCAGATCACAATTCAGCCGATATTGCCGGCTTGGGTATCAATGCAGGATTTTCAAGCTTTTAAAGAGCTACTTAACACTCCCAAAAATATTATAATAGTTACCCATCATAAACCCGATGCTGATGCATTGGGTTCTTCATTGGGTCTCTGGGGATATTTAAAGAAAAAAGGTCATCGGGTTACCGTTATTACCCCTTCTGACTACCCTGATTTCCTCCATTGGATGAAAGGGAATGACGAAGTACTCATATATGAAAAGAGCAAAAAAACAGCAATCAATCAATTGATTGATTCGGCAGACATCATTTTCTGCCTTGATTTTTCAAATTTACATCGCATCAATGAACTGGGTGAGCATGTAGGTCAATCAGATGCCGTAAAGGTATTGGTGGACCACCATTTGGATCCGGAGGATTTTGCCACCTACAAGTTTTGGAGCATAGAGGCTGCGGCTACCGCTGAACTTATATACGAGCTCATCATGTCATTGGGTGATGCTGAGTTGATTGACCAGGATATAGCCGAGGCGCTTTACGCAGGAATTATGACTGATACCGGCTCCTTTCAGCATTCTAATACAACCCAAAATGTACACCGAATTACCGCTTCTCTAATTGAATTTGGGGCAGATACCCATAAAGTGGCCAGATCTATATATAACTCAAATACTCTGGATAGACTGCGTTTTATCGGATTCTCATTGAGTCAGCGTTTAGAAGTGCTGGCAGGGCTCAATGTGGCTTTGTTTGCCATTTCTAAGCAAGACCTGGCCATGTTTAATTCAAAAACAGGAGATACGGAGGGATTGGTAAACTACGCGTTGTCCATTCGGGGGATTGTATTGGCTGCATTGATGATCGATCATGGGGAATTAATAAAGATTTCTTTTCGTTCTGTAGGAGACTTTCCGGCAAATGAGCTGGCCCAGAAGTATTTCAACGGTGGAGGACATAAAAATGCTGCCGGCGGCAGATCTACTAAATTTAAAAAATTATTGCCATCATTTAAATCTAAACTAACCAGTTCATCAAAATAAGAAAAAATGTTTGAAAGAATAATATCAGTATTGACAGTTGTAACGCTATTGGTTTCCAGCTGTGGAAAACAAGCGGGATTCGAAACCACCGACTCAGGCCTTGAATATAAATTTGTAAGCAAAGGTGATTCTGGGAACCAGCCCGAGGAAGGACAGATTGTAACCCTCAACTTATCTATGATCAGTGCAGGAGACAGCATATTGTTGGAGGCGACCAACATGCCTATTCAAAGGGTGGAACAAATGTGGAACCTAAAGGGTGGAATTGAAGAAGCTTTTGCTATGCTATCTCAAGGCGATAGTTTAATTGCCAAAGTGAAAGCCGGTGATTTGTATACACGAACCTGGCAAATGCCTGTTCCTCCTAATATAAAAGAGGATGA
>QIMC01000373.1 GCA_003232185.1 Flammeovirgaceae bacterium
GTAGATTAAGTTAAATCACAGTGTTGTGCAAAGATAACCAATGGAAGTTTTTTAGACTAATCCACAGGACAGAGTAACCTAATTTCTACTAATACCTCTTTGATGTACTTTTTCGCAAACATTTAAGAAGGTATGGCAATAGTGTTTCTGTACCTTATACGAGGACTTGAAGATCCTATTGCAAACCGTATACCATACTCTAAAGTAAATAATTTGCGATATAAAGAGCTAATATCTGAAACTCTGATCAACCCATTTGGACATCCTTATGTAATAATCGATAAGGAAATGACCATTTTTGGTATCAATGGGAGCCTTGAAGCTCCGGTTTTTACCAGCCCCTCTGAGATTGGAAACGATTTGAATCAGATTCTTCATCCCTATATTAAAGCCCCGTGTGCCAAACTTTTAATGCAGGCCATAAATGGAGTGTGCCAGGCGACTGGATTTATACAGTTGACCGGTGGGTATATCTGTCGGATACAGATACATGAGTCACCCTTTTCAGAAAACAGCCATACTTATATTTGTTTCTTCGAAACTCATCAGAACCAAGCTTTATTTGGTGCAAGTACCTCATTGCCATTTTCTAGTGAAGGCTGGTCAAATGAGCATCCCAAGGGGGACAATATTTACCAAAAAGCATTTCACCATGCACCGATGCCATTAGCAATATTCAGGTTGAAAGATTGCTTGATATTGGAAGTAAACGACGCCCTTTTAAATTTGGGAGGATACAAACGGAGTGAAATATTAGCATCTAATGTGATGAAATTGGGTTTTTGGATCGATGATCAGGACCCTATCCGAATTGGGCGTTTATTGAAGAAAAATTCTTTTGTGCACAACCTGGAAGTCCGATTCAGAATCAAAAATGGAAGGGTAATTGAGACTATTTTAAATCTTGATCAGGTGGAAGTGAATGGTGAACAGTGTATAGTAGCAGTAGCACAAGACATCACCGGTATTAAACGCACTGAAGCCAAATTAAAAGAAAATGAGCAACTGCTGTTATCTATTAACGAAAATCTTAATGAAGGGATTTATCGAAGTACTCCTAAAAATGGGTTCATATATGTAAATACAGCATTTTCCAGAATGTTTGGACTCTCTGTCGAAGAAGCAATAAATATAAGCCCTGAAAAGCTTTATGCCAATACATGTGATCGTGACCGGGTAACCAAAGCATTGGCCACTAATGGTTTCTTAAAAAACGAACAAGTTGAATTCCTAAAACAAGATGGAACTACTTTTTGGGGGTTATTAAGCAGTATTCTTACTAATGATTCCGATGGTCAACCCATATTTGACGGGGCCATTGTTGACATCTCGGACCTGAAACTTTCCAAATTGTTATTGCATGAAAAAAATGATGAGCTGAAAAAAATCAATGCGGAGCTGGACAGGTTTGTTTATAGCGCCTCTCATGATTTAAGAGCTCCCTTATCCTCCTTGTTAGGACTTGTGAACGTGACTATGCTGGAAAACGACAATTCCAATCTAAACAGGTATCTCGAACTTATGAGAGGCAGTGTAAATAAATTGGATGATCTAATTTCTGACATCATCCATTTTTCCCGTAACGCCCGGTTAGATGTTACTCCTGAGCCAGTACATTTTGAAACACTGGCACAGGATACTTTTGACAACCTTATGTATTTACCCAATGCAGGGTCCATTGAAACCATAATTAAAATTGAACCTTATACCGACTTTTTTTCAGATCCCAAAAGGCTGAGGATTTTAATTAATAATTTGATTTCAAATGCCTTTAGGTATCACGATCTCTCCAAGGATACACCTTTTATTAAAATCAATGTTGGCTTTGATCGATATCACGCAGTGATCAAGGTATCAGATAACGGCAAAGGCATCTATCCGGAACATTTGGGTAGTATTTTTGAAATGTTTTACCGGGCAGCAGATGATTCTCAGGGATCAGGGCTTGGTCTTTACATTGTTAAAGAAACTGTTGAGAAACTACAGGGTGATATCCATGTTCACTCGAAACCACGAGAAGGCACTACCTTTACCATTAGAATACCAAACATGGAAAGTGATTAAACGCCAAATGCGCTAAGTATTAATCTTCGTGACCCACCATTATCCCGGTGTTCACACAGGTATATTCCTTGCCAGGTTCCCAGATTTAGGCTTCCCCTGGTAATTGGAATCAACACTTGAGCGCCTAGTAGAGTTGCTTTAATATGTGCTGGCATATCGTCAGGACCCTCATAATCGTGTTTATAGTAGGGCATATTTTCCGGAACCATTTCATTAAAATGGCGCTCAAGGTCCTGTCTTACGGTGGGATCCGCATTTTCGTTCAAGCATAAACTCGCAGAAGTATGAGCAATAAATACTTGCAAAAATCCTGCTTCCAAATTTTGGATGTCTTTAAATTCATCCATTATATTTGATGTTATCAAGTGGAACCCCCGAGTGAATGAGGGCAAAAAAAGCTCTTTCTGGAAGAATTTCATATGAGTAGCCATGGATGATACCTAAGTAATATATCCATTTTCATCCTGCGGTACACAATTTCAAGCTGCTTTCGTAGCTTGCAGGTAAATGATACAGTTGCTGGTCACTTCTACCAGGTTAGAAGTCTAAAAAGCATCCTCGATTTATTGTCTTCTACCCAATACGCTCTAATCAGATGTTCTCTAGAGTCACAAATTATCTCAGGTATCGATATGGTCTGGCGGCAATCCGAAAAGCCGGTATTTGGTATGTGGACATACCACGAACATCTTCCAGTAGTATTCGAACTGAGCTTGCCAGGAATTTTGGGTCGGTATACGGAAAGTCAGATTTACTGGAATCCGTGTTTAATGTTGACCAGCAAATAATCTCCAGCCACCTAACGGCAATGGAGATGCGTCAGCGGATAGGTCATCGGTCATGGCAAAATCTTTTTACTTTTTCATTTGTAAGGAATCCCTGGGATAGAATGCTTTCCATTTTTCAGTATCGCCAATCTGTTGGAGAAATTAGCCCAAAAACCTTATATAGTGCGTATTTGAAGCTTTTCTTTATTAACCCTGACAACCCAGACTCTCCCTACCACTATCATGGATACTACTATCAGGCCATGGATTACCTGGTTGATGAAAGTGGGGAAATTCTAGTGGACTATGTAGGGCGTTTCGAAGACAGGGAAAAGGATCTTGAATTTATACGAGAAAAGTGTGGTTGCCATGACCTGGGATTTCTTCATACACAGGGTTCTTCTACGAACCAAGGCTATCGGTCTGGCTATAATCAGGAAACCCAAGATATGGTTGAGGCGATATGTAGAAAAGACATTGAAGCATTCGGATATCAGTTCTGATTCCTACTCAATTCGTTCGTAAGCGCCAATATCAGGCTGTGCATCCCTGGGGTTCCCCAAAAGATCCGTGAGAATAGGCAAAGGTGTTCCTTGATTTTGAGCAGGGCTCAGGCTATCTAATTGATAGTCAAACGCTCTGGGATCAACAAATTTAGGAAAGTCCGGATCTATGGCAAGTATATTATCATTGACCTCAAAATCGCTATTCTGGCTACGTATAAGGCAGTTTTCCATGAAAACCTGGAAATCAGGGCCCTCTGAGGAACTGAAGATCAGCTCTTCTCGATCCTGATAATCTCCCCAGATAATATTGTTTTGAAGTATGGTGTATACATCACCTTGGAGCAGGCTTCCATCCGCAAGTTCCAGGTTATCAGAGAATATCAGCGCTGGTGACTCATTAAATAGCCCAATGGAATAGTTGGCGAACGTACAGTGTTGATACACATAGTTTCCACCGGCAAAGTGAGCCCCTGTATAGCTAACACAGTTGTTTACCACCAGATTATAAGCCCACAGGTCGGATGTAAAAGCCAATATCCCAAAGCGGGACATATTCTCAATGATCGAATTACTTATGATGAGATCAGGTATCGTGTCACTGTCAGGAGTGCCTAGACGAACACCAAATTCTGCATTTCTGATAACTGCATGGTCGATCCTATTTTCACTGCTGCCCTCAAGGAATACCAAGCCCACCCATTGACCGGGGGCATTCTCTATATCCAATCTTATATTCCTGAATAATACTGGTTGTTCCTTGGTTCCTGTAACATCCAATGACCCGCCAACAAATATAGTGGCATCTTTGTTCATGTATATCTCAGCACCTGCTTCAATGGTCAATTGACATAGGCTGTCCACTAAAATAGAGCCATATAAAACATACGGCTTGTCAGCCCGCCAAAATGTATTGCAGGCAATGATACTGTCCTTTCTAAAAAAATGAGCATCCTGACCCCAGGCTACCAGATTGACATTTTGAATATTCGAATTGGTCACGAACTCAATGGAGTCCTCCACAAGAAAAGGGGTGTTTTCGTCCCGAGAGTTGATAGTTACTTCAACCAGTATCAGTAGGCTGTCTTTACCAAGAATAGTCTGGTTTTGAAATTGTCTGTTTTTTATTCCGTTGATGTATAAATTGTAAAATGAGTTTTCACCGGAAGCCAATGAAATACTGCTCAATTTAACTGCATTATCCTGGGGGTTGTAAACCCTGAACCTACCAGTAAAACTTATGGTATCGGTGAAAAGAGTATCAAAAAATAGGGTGTCGGTGGAAAAAGTCAGTTTTGCTTCAGGATCAAATGTAATAATCTCCTCCTCCGGAGTACAATGGACCAGGGTCAGGATCCATCCTGCAATTATCAAAAGGCAGAGTTGGGACTTCACAGCTTTAATCCATCCCTTGTTTTAGGTTTTCTGCATTCTCAGCGATTTGAAGTTGTTCAATAAAATCGGTTATTCCCCCATCCATAACGGTGGGTAGATTTTGGACCGAATAACCGATCCGGTGATCCGTTACCCTACCTTGTGGATAGTTATAGGTACGTATTTTATCTGATCGGTCACCACTACCGACCATGGATCTTCGTTGGGCTCCAACTTCATCCTGATGCTTCTGTAGCTCAATTTCGTAAAGCCGAGAACGCAAAACTTTCAAAGCCTTATCCAGGTTTTTCAGCTGTGATTTCTCATCCTGGCAGGAAACCACCAGCCCGGAAGGTAGGTGGGTTAGGCGAACTGCAGAATAAGTGGTATTTACGCTCTGACCTCCTGGTCCCGAAGAGCAAAAAGTATCTTTACGAATGTCATTCATATTGATTTCAACCTCTACCTCCTCCATTTCCGGAAGCACAGCCACACTAGCTGCTGAGGTATGAACCCTGCCCTGTGTTTCTGTCGCCGGTACACGCTGCACCCGATGAACACCTGATTCGTACTTCAGTTTACCATAAACGTCATTGCCTGTTACCATACTAATGATCTCTTTGTAACCTCCACTTGTCCCTTCGGTCAGATCCAAAACCTCTAAACGCCACTTGGATTTCTCAGCAAAGCGTTGATACATACGGAATAAATCACCGGCGAAAATAGCCGCTTCGTCTCCTCCGGTACCTGCTCTTATCTCTAAAATTGCATTTTTGCCATCATTTGGATCCTTAGGAATCAACATGGTTTTCAATTCGCTCTCCAGTTTGTGCTTGCGAGGCTGCAACTCCTCCAACTCCGCTTTTGCCATTTCTCTGAAGTCCGGATCTTTTTCGGAAGACAGCAGGCTTTTAGCGCTTTCAATATGATCCAGGACGTTTTGGAACTGGTGGAATTTATCGACGATCTTTTGCAGGTCTTTATACTCCTTAGATAGTTGTGAGTATTTTTTTATATCTGCAGTAGCATCGGGTTGTACGATAAGTTGACCAACTTCTTCAAATCGATCTTCTATGGCTTTTAGTTTATCCAGCATCTTTTCTTGTAATGTCCAAAATTAATGAATGTTTTTCAAAGCTGGTTTTTGAAGGATATATATTTAACGGTTCTTTTGTCAGAACAGACATTTAACTAGTTTTAGGGCATGACAAGGTTTAATCTCTTTATACCTTTCTTCTTAATTTTCTTACTTTCTTGTGGGGATGTTGCTGAAAAACAGGCGATTCGTAATAAAACCAAAGATGGTTTAAGAGATCACCGCATAGTAAGAATAACTGAAGATCAGATCATCAATGAAGCCTTTATCCAGGGTGACAATATAATTAGGCAACTGGAACAACAATCAAAGGACTTTGAATACTGGCAAACTGTAGATGGGCAATCCGTTTTAGACTCAATAAATCGATCAATAGGACATCTTGGGTTTTTTGTAATATCTGTAGCTGAGTCTCCTGAAAAGCTCAGTAAAGAGGAAACTGCTCTTTTGGAAGCATATCAGTACAGCAGTGAAAACGGACAGGATATACATGAAAACCTCCAAAGTATTGAAGGAGACTATCTATTATTTACCCTCCCAATTAGTCGTGAGGGTGTATTTGTCGGCATGTGGAGCTTGCGCTTGTCTAAAAAGAACTTAATTAGAAATTTTTAGTGCCCAAGCTCCCGGTATCGAAAGCAGTCGGTAGTGTGATCGTTTACCAAACCCACGGCCTGCATATAAGCATAAATGATGGTGCTGCCCACAAACTTAAAACCTCTTTTCTTTAAGTCCTTGCTAATTATATCTGATTGTTCCGTTTTAGTTGGCATGTCCAATAAATTGGCATAGTGGTTGACTATTGGCTTTCCTGCTACAAAAGCCCATAGGTAGTTGTCAAAACTTTGGTATTGATTCTGAACCTGAATAAAATTTTGGGCATTAGTTACAGTTGATCTTATTTTCAGTTGATTTCGAATAATGCCCGGGTTCAACATCAATTGTTGAATCTTCTCTTCACCATAGCCAGCTATTTTTTCAACTTCCCAATTGGAAAATGCTTCACAGTACCCATCTCTCTTTTTGAGTATAGTGCTCCAACTTAAACCAGCCTGTGCTCCTTCCAAGGTTAAGAACTCAAAAAGGACTTTATCGTTGTATACTGGAACACCCCATTCTTCATCGTGATACTTGATGTATTCATCAAATGTTCCTTCTGCCCACTGACATCTTTTTTTCATAATTTTATATTTCTACAGGATGCTTTTCAATGATAAGAAACATCGTGATTACTATATGATATTTCCTGAAATGAAGTAATCAAATAATTGCTGGATCTGGATCAATCTGGAAAAATACTTGCATCCAAGTTCGGTATTACTCTGAGGGCATTCTTATAGTATATCTTTTTTAAAACCTCATCAGGAAGATCCAACCCGTACATTTTCCAATAAGCGTGGTACTTTTTATAATAGGGGAAATACTCATCAGAAGTTTCCAATACTCGAAAGTAGGTATGGTATTCTACAGGTTTCCAGGAATCTTTCCCAAACATGATTCGATCCTGATATTTAATGAAAAACACACGCGCTTGTCGGGGTTGTCTTCCCAGTTCAGCTATTACTGCTCCAAACTCAATCATCATATTTGGATATTGATCCAATAATGTACCCAATTGTGGTAAATCATTAGCATACCAACCAAAATGAGCATTGATGAATATCGTTTCGGGGTGCTTCTTAAATACATTGTGTTGCTCCTTTATTATTTGCTCCCATGGCGCTGGATCGTCAGCTGATCTTTTCCTATTAGGCCTAAGCTTAAGTTCCAACCATCGTTCGTTATCATCATCATGATCTTGCCAAAAAGGTGCAGGGTCAGCTGAATGTATCAGCACCGGAATACCCAAAGCCCCACATTTTGCCCATATTGGATCGATTCTCGGATCATCTACAGCAATTCTTTTCCCGTTGCCATCTTTATTTCGAAGCCCCAAGCTTTTGTATATCTTTAATCCTCGGGCACCCTTATGCACATCCTGCTCTAGTTGTGTTACGGCATTTTTCCCCCAATCAGGTTGGTCAATATCTGCAAAACTTATATTGGTGAATAAAACTAATCTCGATTCCAGATCTGACCGTTTGATATTACTTAAGGCACCGTCAAAATGGGTAGTTTCTCCTCTGCCACGGCCACTAAGGTTGACCATAATTCCCATGTTGATGCTATCCATATCCGTAACCAAGATATTAAGGTCCTGGTTGGGCATACCAAACTGATGATTGTGAACATCAATAAAAGGATATTTAGAGCGTTTTAAAGGATGTTCTGGAACAACCAGGGTAGAGGGCGGATTATACTCTTCAAAAGTAAGCTCATTGCCATTTTGAGCCATTAACAACACATTGCAGACAGTCAGGATACTGGATACTATTATTTTCATCTAGTTACGTTTATAACCGTTAAACGTAACACTTATAAATTTGTTGGACAAGATTCCCTGCGATTTGAGTGCAGAGTGCCTAAAATAACCATTAGACTCGATTTTAGTGATAACAGAACCCTCAGACTCAATTTAGCTGAAGGTAACTCGGATTTGCCATAACTTCTTCAATTTGCTGTATGTGCCGTTCCAGATGTCCTGACATAAACATCAATATCTGGTAACCATCTAGGTCACCCAATGGGCCGAATGGAATAAAGTGGTGTCGTAACTCATCCTCCGTGGTTTGCGCATACTGTAAGGTCTTTTCTCTCAGTAGGTTGAAATTCCTAAGAAACTGCTGGGGCGAATCATAATATCCAGTAGGTTCCAAATTAGGGGTCGTCTTTATCTTATGATCTCTGGAAGTGACAGCCTCCAATACTGACTTGGTTGTATTTCTTACTTCGCTTGCCTTTCCCGGATCTGGAGGAGAATGAGTAAGCTGGTCGCTAACTAAGCTAAACAATTCATTTTCCGATTTTTCCAAATGCTCTGATATTTCGGCTATAGACCATATCGAATCAGCCGTTTTATAGTTCCACTTTTCTTTGGTAAGGTTTTCGATTAAGTGCTCAAGGTGTTCCCAGCTATTCTCTAAGTAGGCAGATATCTCCAACTTTTCTTCAGTAGTTAACTGGCCGGTTTCTTGTCCCCAAACAGTAATAGGGGTGAGAAGAAGCATTGCGATTATCACTCGTTTCATGTCGTCTTTAATTGGATTCAAAAGCTATAATTACTGATTTATCTGCCCATTACTTTAGCAACGGTCGGTTTTCAATAATACTAAGCGGTACCTCATAGTAAGGCATTTTTATAGTTGTACGGGCATGAGAAAAACGCGACATCCCCTACTAACTCTATTGTCAAGGCTAAACCTACGGATAATCCAGGGTATATTTTGTGACATCTCCGCCTTACCCGTCATTTAACCTTTGACTTGACACCAGCTGATCTAATATATAACTTATTTGAGTGTTCGATATGGACATTCTTCTCAAATTTATTTTTCACTCAAGTTTTGGTAAGCACAAATAGCCAATGATGCCCAATCATGATTGAAATCACCGGGGACTATCAGCCATCCTTTCATAGGCTTTTTATATTTGAAAGGTTGAAGAAACCTTGCTCCCACATATTGATCCAGGTAGAGTTTAAACACCATCTCATTCTGATGAAAGAAGGCAAAGACTTTTGACCGGTAGGTAATTGCCGGCGAACGCATCATCTTGCCAGCAGCCACACCTGGATAGGCGGCTTCCATTTCATTCTGTATTGCCTCAAAATAGTCAAGCATCAGGTTAATGCAACTTTACCCGTAGGAATAGAAGTATCTCCCGGATTAATGATATCCGGGAGATACTAAATATAAATACTATTGTGGTGAATGGAAAGCGATTTTGTTTCCTTCAGTATCGTTTATAATGGCAATGTAGCCAATCTCATCGGAGACTTTGGTTTTTGGAAGCACTATGGTACCACCAGCATCCTCTACTTTTCCCAAAGGCCCTGAAAGATCAGCTCCACCATTTAGATAGACCAACGGTCCTGTTTGAGATGGTTCATAACCGTCACCCTCTACCAGGGCTCCTCCTACCTCTTGTTTTCCATGGGGTAAGAATCCCATTTTTAATCCTAGTATTTCTTCCCTGTGAATATCGCCACCCAAAACCGAACTATAAAAGCTACAAGCACGATTAAGATCTTTAGCTGGTATTTCAAACCAGTTTATTGCGTTTGCCATAATTTTAATTTGTTAGTGAAACAATAGTTTTGCTTTTGTATTGAATTATACGGCCTTTCTCTTTGAAGTTTTTGTTAAAATATCCAATATCGTAAGTTTCTAAAATGATATATATGGTCATTAATCACTATATTCGACTATAATGAAGCCTGATTCATTAATTTCTAAAGGGAAAACTGATTCTTTGTTTTTATTGATCAAGTCCCTGACCAAAAGTGAAAAGCGATATTTTAAGTTGTTTACCAAGTTTCAGGGAAGGGATCAAAATTACCTGATCCTGTTTGAAACCATGGACCAAATGGAAGACTATCATGACCGGGTGATAATGGCCAAGTATTCTGATGAAACATTCATCAAACAGCTCCATGTAACCAAAAATTACCTAAACGGATTGATCATGAAAAGCTTAAGAGCCTATCACATGAATGATTCGTTCAGCGCCAGATTAAAGTCACATCTGCAGGATATTGAAATATTGTTTAAGAGAGACATGCTGAAGCTGTGTTACAAGTCAATTATCAAAGCTGAAAAACTGGCCCATCGTGTTAGTGATCACCTGGCATTTCTTGAGCTTTTAAATTGGAAACGCAAAGTGCTTCTTACTATGAAAGGGGTGGGTGATAGCAGACAACTACTTAACAAAATTATAGCGAATGAACAAAAAACGCTCAAATTCCTGGCTTATGAGAACCAATACTGGTCATTAACAATCAATCTGGGGGGCATCAATGGTAACGAGCCAATTGAGCTAACAAAACATCCATACTTGAAAGACTCCTCTCACGCTCAAACCCACAGAGCCAAAATCTTGTACTTCCATTTATTGTATGTTACCCATACCATAGATGTCAATCTCAAGAAAGCGGAAGAAGCTATTGATGGGTTGGTTGAATATTTAGAGAGTGATCTTCTCCAACTTCGCAATGACCCCGGTTCCTATATCACTGCTATAAACAATAAAATTGGGCTTTATCTAAATGAGAAGAAGCTAGATCAGATTCCTCCTTTGTTGGACAAGATCAGAACTATCCCAAAAAAACTTAAGCTAAAGAGTAGCAGCCCAATTTCCTTGAAATTATTGATCCAAAGTTATAATGTGGAGCTTGAAACTTACCGGGACTCAGGTCTGGTCCATGAAGGAATAGCTCTAATTCCGATCATTCGATCATTTCTAGAGCAGAATAAAGGTCTTGTTCCCAAAGATTATCGGATTCTATTTCATTATCAGTTCGCCTATTTCTATTTCATGAATGGCAGCTTCAGTAAAGCATTGCATGATGTAAATGTCGTGCTTAGCCATCGAAACAGCGCAGATAGAAGCGATATCGTAGGATATGCGCAATTTTTGAATCTGATAATACACTATGAATTGGGCAATACCACTGTTTTAAAATATTCTGTTGCCGCCAGTAGAAGGTTTCTGAAGAAGAGAGGAAACATTATGGAATTTGAAAAGGTACTGTTGAAACTGTTTTCCAATATTAGCACCAGACCTGAAAGCCTTCACCGTTCACTTTTTAATCGAGTTAATAACAAGTTATTTGGAAATCCCGCACTCATCTCTGAAGCTCAGTTGGACTATTTAGATTTTTCCTATTGGCTAAACTCAAAAATTAAATAGTCAGGCCTTAGCCGGTTTTAGGAATACTGGCCTAAAATGTTTTTTCATTATTTCTTTATGAAAAAATTCTACTATTGTAACCATTGGTTGGGTAATTTCGTAAAACACTTACACTCAATACTAAACCTTCTATGAAAAAGATTCATTATTTATTAATTACCGGCTTACTTATGGCCGTATTTGTTTCAAATGGTTTCGCTCAAGATGACAAATCCAAACGGCCTAGTCCTCCATTAACAGCAAGTGGAGCAATTGGAGACTTAAAAATTGTAGTTGACTATGGGGCTCCGTCAGTAAAAGGAAGAACTATTTTTGGTGGACTTGAAGCCTATGGAAAGGTTTGGAGAACAGGAGCCAATGAGGCCACTACTTTCAGTGTAAATCAAGATGTGAGCATAAACGGGAAACCTTTGCCAGCAGGAAAATATGCGCTGTTCACCATTCCTAATGAAGGCGAATGGACGGTAATATTTAATAAAAAAGCAGACCAATGGGGCGCCTATGACTATGACAAGGCCGATGACGCATTGAGGATCCTGGTAAAATCAAAAAAACTAGACCAGGTCCAAGAACAACTTAAGTTTGAAGTGGGCAAGCAGGGAAATGTTCAATTTAAATGGGAATATCAATCTTTTGATTTTTCAGTTAGTGCCCAATAGTCAGGTATAAAGCAGACAACAACAGTCTTCAGGTAAATACTGGAGACTTTTTTTGTGCCAAAATAACTTTCTTTAAATTTCCTTTTGGAATGACCTGTAAATTCAATTTATTTGGGCAGGAATTGTGGTATCAATTGAGCATACTCATAGTCCATAATGGAGGGACAACCAAAAGGAATTCAAGTACACAAGTTTTACCTCTCTTATAAAATTGCCGGAGATGTGCATACCGGTTGGTTTTATGGAGTACATATTAGATTTGCGAAAGATCAACTACTCTTTCAACACCCTGAAGCAACCGACATCATGGACTGGACTTACGAAAAGTCAAAAGATCTACGTAGTTATCTAATGAAACATAATGCTTTAAAATTGTCCATAATGCTACGCCTTAAAGAACAATCCAGTTAGTCTTCAACTTTTCTATATCTTTTTCCCCTTTTAATACGTCTTGGCATTATGGTAAAAGGTGCCCCATTTCTCAGGTATATTCTTGTTATATTTGACTAATAGTGAAGGAATATCAATTTGAAATGTTTAAAAAGCTATACAGTAGAATTAAGGCGAGGAATTTTTCATATCTAATTAACATTCTGCTTTATCTGGTAGCGGTTGTGGTAGCCCTTCCGTTATTTTTTTTAATGAGTCCTCACTTGCCCAGTATTCACATTCCGTTGGGGGCTGGTATTCAACTTGAATATTTGCTTTTTTCTGTATTGGTGGTTGGACTATCAATATACGTCATAGTACGGTTAAAACACCTGATATTAATTGCTCTGGGGGTAGGATTGATGTCTATCATTATCAGCAGTTCAAGAGGCAAGTATAGTTTTCAGGATGCATTTCAGGATTACGTAGTTTCGCTATATAATTTACAGAATAACCCTGTAGCAATACCGCTGATGGCGGAGGATTTTGAACCATTTCAGGATGCCTATAAGGTTGCAGAGGCGGTTAATAACCAAGATGCTACAGTCCGGAACTTTGCAGTTAAGATTGGGACCAAACATTTTGGCAAATTTGCCAATAAAAGTAATCGGGCTTTAATTCAGGGGCTCTCTGTGTTTAAAGAGATTAATAATAACTGGGTATACGTTTCTGATCCGGTAGGAGAAGAGTACTTTGCCTCAGCTGGAGAAACCATAAACCAGCAAAAATACGATGGTAAATTTAATGGAGATTGTGATGATCATGCAATCTTAATGGCCGCTTGTCTGAAGTATGTGGGTTCGGAGATTCGATTGGTACGAACCACCCGTCATATTTATCCCGAATTACGAATAGGATCAAAAGATCAATTGGATAAAGCCACCTTCTTAATTAGACATAAGTTGTTTGTGAAAGAATCCAAAGGCAAGAGCATTTATTATCACGTAGATCCAAATGGCGTGATCTGGTTGAACTTTGACTACACCAGCCGGGCACCAGGAGGAAAATTTCTACAGGAAGATATCGTAGGAATACTGGAGTTTTAATTAGTTATTTGAATAGTTCCAGATGCTATAACAGTACCATCATCTCATTGAATAATTGCAGCTAGTGTCAAGTCAAAGTGATAATTTTAATTACCGTGCCCATCAGTAGTATTAGATTTTCATGAAGAAGAAACTGTTGTTTCTTAATTCCTATTTCGATTTTGATTCCATATTCCCGATGGAGTATTTTGAAATGTCGTTCCGTGAAACTGCGAAGGGCTATTGGCTGGTATATTATGCAAATGATCAGGGAGAAACTTCATATGGCCCTTTTCACGAAGTAGAGCTATTAAGTAAGCTGGCTATGGCTCCATTTTTTTTTGAAGAAATTGTTTTTATCTATCACCTGTTGGAAAATGGAGACCAGAACCTCAGGGAACTTGGTGTAAGATTGCTAAAAAATTAATTCTAGAACGTCCATTTTTGTGCACAACACTGTTCGATTTTGAACATTTCGTATTTCTTAATTAAACCTTTACCCTATTCAACGGTCATAAGAGCAGTTTCTAATTTTTGGCATGACCTTGGCATAAGATCTACCATGAATAAGCAAATCGTGAGCATGTTAAATAAAAATAAAACCATCACCCTTTGGATTGGTATACTAACTGCTCTGCTTTTGATTATTGGATATTTTTTTCATTCAGTTGACACGCTTGCTTCAAATAATCTGATCGGATGGTTCATAAGCAATGTATCGGTCGAGCATGTGGTTGCTATTTCATCTACATTTATTAAATCCCTACATTCCTTGGGTATGTGATTTTACCACAGAAACAGGGTACTCTGAAAAATCCTGTTAGAACGTGTACAGGAAAAAGAAAAAGAGCAGCAACCAAAGGGCTCCGAGAAAATGCCAATAAATCGTCAATAATTCTAACCGAAGTCGGTCGAATGGGTTGGTAACCATTATTAGTGCCTTCACCGGATTATGTCGTACGCTATAGGATTTGATAAGAGCCAAAACCAAGAATAACATACCTCCCGCCAAATGCATTAAGTGAAGGCCGCTGATCACATATAGGAAAGTGCCCGAGGATCTGTCAGCTAGAAAAACTCCATGTTCCTTTAAGTCAAGCCAACCCAGAAACTGGCATCCGGTGAAAATCACCGCCATTAGCAGCACCAGGAAAATCATGAAATTCAGTTGTCTCATGTTGTCCTCATGGAATGCCTTTGTTGCCAAATTCAAAGCTAAACTTGACCCCAATAGTATTATTGTCCCCATTGTAAAAATCTTTGGTAGTCGGACCTCTGATATCGGAGCTGAATCAGCAATACTAACAGAATAGGCAATAACCAGAAATAAAAAGATCATCGCTATGCCCACCATGCCAAGAACCAACAGCATAGTATAAGGATGCATCTTTTCAATATGCTGAAAACTGCTTTCACGGTGCTTTGCCTGAATGTTCTTTCTTTGTTGCATTGATGCCTGATACTAGTAATTAAAAACACCGGTATACTTCATAAATGGTATCTTTTTCATAAAGTATTCGGGTATTTTACCCAGCGGTAATCATAAATATAAACAAAACAAAGTAAATATAGTGTCATTTACACTACAGGATTTTTAAATTTTTTACCTTTGTTGCTTGAAAATCTAACCGCTTGAAAATTTCAACTTTCTTAGAGAACTACCTTCAAGATAGCTTGGTTCAGACCCTGGCAACCATACTGAATACCTCACGGGTTCCAACCATAGTACTCAAGGGGCTAAAAGGAAGTATGGATGCAATAATTGGAACAACCATCTCTAAGTTGGTTGAAGCTTCCCACCTATACATTTTGTCTGATAAGGAGCAGGCAGCTTACTTTCAAAACGATCTTCAGAATATTTCCAAAGCCGAGGTTCTTTTATATCCGACATCTTATAAACGGCCTTATCAACATGAAGAGGTCGAAAATGCCAATGTTCTGATGCGTGCTGAAATATTGAACAAGATTATACAGTCTGACGGCAGGCCGGTACATCTGGTTACTTATCCGGAAGCTTTGGCTGAAAAAGTAATTAATAAACAATCACTGGTCTCTCACACCCTTAAATTAGAACTAGATGCAAGTTGGGAGCTTGGATCTTTAGATGCACAGTTACAGGACTACGGTTTTGAAAAGACGGAATTTGTGTACGAAGCTGGTCAGTTCTCCATACGTGGGGGAATTGTCGACATCTACTCTTATGCGAATGAATTGCCCTATAGAATAGAACTTTTTGGGTCTGTAATCGAAAGTATTCGAACGTTTGATCCAGTTGGTCAACTATCTGTTGATCAACTACAGAAAATAAGCATTATTCCCAATGTAGAGACTACCCTAAAAACTGAATCCCGTCAATCATTTTTTGATTTCCTTTTGCCAAATACCAAAATTTGGGTGAAAGACCAGGGTCAGCTTTTGGAAATCTGCCAGGACATTTTTCAAAAAGCCAAAAAGGTTTACAAAGAGAAATTGACCATCAGTGATGGTACAGGAATTATTTCTGAACCCTCTTTGCTGTTTGAAACAGATACTTCCATCAAACAACAACTTAGCTCCTTCTCAATCATTCAGTTTGGAAATCGTTTTTATGGCAAGAGTGATCATGAATTAGTCTTTGAAGCACAGTCACAACCCTCTTTTCACAAGAATTTTGACCTGATGGTCGAGGAACTCAAGAGCTATCACAACAAACATTATCGCTGTATATTGGTAGCCGATGCTCCTGCACAGTTAGATCGCTTAAAATCAATTTTCATTGAGCTGGACCCAAGCCTAAAGTTAGATGAGCTGTCTATTAGTTTGAGGGGAGGGTTTATTGATCATTTATCGCAATTGGTTTGTTTTACCGACCATCAATTATTTGATCGGTTTCATAAATACACCATACGCAAACAATATTCTAAGTCAAAAGCACTCACTCTTAAAGAACTGAGAACACTTAGCATTGGTGATTTTGTGGTTCATATTGACTATGGTATTGGCCGTTTTGCCGGTATGGAGAAAGTCCAGGTAGGAGAAAAACAACAGGAGGCAATGCGTTTGGTATACAAAGATGACGATCTGCTTTATTTAAGTGTACATTCGTTACACAAGATCTCCAAATATAGTAGTAAGGAAGGTATGGTTCCCCTGGTAAACAAACTGGGTAGCCAGGAATGGGAGCAGAAGAAAAAGAAGGCAAAAAGCAAGGTAAAGGAAATTGCCCGGGACCTTATCGAGCTATACGCTAAACGAAAATCTTCTTCGGGTTTTGCCTTTGATGAAGACGGGTTTCTCCAGGCTGAATTAGAGTCATCTTTTATTTATGAAGATACTCCGGATCAGGCCACTGCCACGGCAGATGTAAAAAAAGACATGATGCTCCCACATCCGATGGATCGGTTGATTTGTGGTGATGTGGGTTTTGGTAAAACAGAAATAGCCATTAGGGCAGCGTTCAAATGTGTCGTCAACGGGAAACAAGCAGCTGTTCTAGTTCCTACAACTATTCTAGCCATGCAGCATTACCGGACTTTTACTGAGCGTCTGGCTGAATTCCCGGTAACAATTGAATACATCAATCGGTTTAAGACATCAAAAGAAATAAAAGCAACCCTTCAACGAGCAGCCACTGGGGAAACAAACATTTTAATAGGGACCCATCGAATGGCTAGCAAAGACGTAAAATTTAAAGACCTCGGATTGTTGGTAGTTGATGAAGAGCAAAAGTTTGGGGTTTCAGTTAAGGAACGTCTTAAAGAATTAAAAGTGAATGTGGACACCTTAACACTCACCGCTACACCCATACCCAGGACCTTGCATTTTTCATTGATGGGAGCGCGTGACCTCAGTATAATCGCAACTCCTCCTCCAAACAGGCAACCGGTTACTACAGAAATTCATACTTTCAATGCTGCAAAGATCAGAGATGCCATCAGTTTTGAACTAAAAAGAGGTGGGCAGGTTTTCTTCGTGCACAATCGGGTAGCAAATATTGAGGAAATTTCAAACATCGTCCACCGCCTGGTACCCGATGCACGGTTGGCCATCGCCCACGGACAGATGGACGGAGTCAAACTTGAAAAAGTCATGGTACAGTTCATTGATGGTATGTTTGATGTATTGGTATCCACCAACATCATCGAGTCCGGGCTGGACATACCCAATGCCAATACCATTATTATTAACCACGCTCATATGTTTGGTCTCTCTGATTTACATCAGATGCGCGGTAGGGTAGGTCGATCCAATCGAAAAGCATTTTGCTATTTGTTAACCCCTTCGCCCTCGCAACTCAGTTCAGATGCCCGAAAGAGGCTTAGCACATTAGAAGAGTTCTCTGAATTGGGAGGAGGGATAAAAGTAGCGCTGAAGGATCTTGATATTAGGGGAGCAGGAAATTTATTGGGTAAGGAGCAAAGCGGATTTATTTCCGATCTTGGTTTTGAAATGTATCACAAGATCCTGGATGAAGCCGTAAGTGAGCTAAAAGAAAGTGAATTTAAGGATCTCTTTAAATCCAAACTTCCCAAGTTAGAAATAGTCAAAGCCAGAGATTGCAATATCGAAACCGATCTAGAGTTGCTAATTCCTGATAATTATATCAGCAGTGTCTCTGAACGGTTGCAGCTTTATAGTCGTTTGGATAACCTCTCTGATGAAGCTGAAATTAGTGAATTTTGCAAAGCCATGGCCGATCGTTTTGGACCATTGCCAATCGAAGTACTTGATCTTATTGAAACGGTAAGACTACGATGGCTAGCTCAGGATCTTGGATGTCAAAAATTGGTAATTAAAAACGAGACGGTAAAATGTTATTTATTAGCCTCTGATAATGAAACCTATTATAAATCAGAAGTGTTTGGTAAGATATTGGCTTTTGTTTCCAGTCATTCACATAGGTGTAGACTTAAAGAGACCAGAAAGCGACTACTTTTAGTGATTTCAGAGGTCGAGGGAATACGAAAAACCAGAGAAATTTTAGCCCAAATAATTAGACAGGAAATAAAAAGACCAAAAGCACAATAAAAAAAGAGTTTTGTAATTATTATTATTGCAAGGTGTTATGCAGTTTGCATTTTGGAGAAATACCTTACATCCATGGAATTTCAGGATGTATTTGATTTAATATTACTTGGTAATAGTCCAAATTGCATGCGTTATAAATATGAATTGAATAGTTTTTTACAATTAAGGTAAATTTAAAGACAGGTTATGAAGATGGCAAGCAGATTGCGTGGGTCAATAGTTCTATTACTCAGCATGATTTTATTTACTTCCTGTAACAAATTCTTTCAGAAGCGACCGACTTCTGAGAACCCAGGAGATGCAAGTACCGCAACCGGGCTTGCTTATAATGAAGATGGGGGATTCCCTGTAAACGACTTCAGCGGTCAACCTGATGGTCCTAATCTGGTATTTATTGAGGGAGGCCGAATGACCCTTGGTTCATTCGAAGAAGATCTCCTATCCACCAGAGACAATCTGGAAAGAACCGTTACTGTGGCTTCTTTCTATATGGACGAAACTGAGGTTGCAAACATACATTGGCTGGAATATCTCTATTATGTGAAATTAGATTCTACCAGAGAATTCTATGAGTCAGCTTTACCGGATACTACGGTGTGGAAGGGGCAACTGGCATTTAATGATAGTTATGTCGATCATTACTTGAGGTATCCAGGTTTCCGTTTCTATCCTGTGGTTGGTGTTAGTTGGTTACAAGCCAATGATTATTGTAAATGGAGAACCTCCATGGTTAATTTGAAACTAGCCCAAGAATCGGGTTTAGAAGACCTTCCCGCAGAACAAGGGGGCCGGATTCCTTTAGAGTCAGGGGTAGTACTTCCTGATTACAGGTTACCAACGGAAGCTGAGTGGGAATATGCTGCGCAGGCACTGGTAGGTACTCAATGGCTGGATGAGAATCAAACGCATCAAAGAATTTATCCGTGGGATGGACATGCTCTTCGAAATCCTTATGGTAAAGAAATGGGGTTTTTCCTGGGTAACTTTAAGCGAGGTCGCGGTGACTATGCTGGTATCGCTGGAAAACTGAACGATGGAGCGATGATTACTTCAGGTATATACGAATACCCTCCCAACGACTTCGGGCTTTATAATATGGCCGGTAATGTAAATGAGTGGGTACAAGATATTTATAGACCGCTTTCTTTTCAAGATGTAGATGATCTAAATCCTATCCGTAGAGATGGTCTGCTGGATCCCTCAAGTTATTATGATAGCGAAGGTGGAGAATCTTTGATTACTGATAATGTAAGAGTTTTCAAAGGAGGTTCATGGAAAGACGTGGCTTATTGGCTATCACCTGGAACCAGAAGGTTTCTAGACGAAGATTCTGCTACCGCCACCATAGGTTTCAGATGTGCTATGATTCGAGCTGGAAGTAACTATTAAAAAATCAGGTTTAATTTACCTCATAATGCCCTGTGGTATATGCCACAGGGTTTTTTTATGCCTTTTGAGCAAGGCCAATGGCGGCAACTATAATTCTGCTCGCTCCGTTCGCAATTAGAGGTGATGCTGAACCTGACATAGTTGCGCCAGTGGTAATTATATCATCAATCAATAAAATCGATTTGCCTCTTATTTCGTCAGGTTTAGCAATACAAAATTCATTCGAGGTATTCTCAAATCGGTCCCACCTACTCAAATGTGTCTGCGTTTCGGATTTGTGTATCCGTTCTAATGCTTCCACAACCGGGTGTCCCGTCACGTGTGATACTCCAGTGGCAATTTCAAAACTTTGGTTGTAACCTCTGGTGTATAATTTATCCGGATGAAGAGGAACCGGAACTATGGTATCGAACTTATCCTGATGAAGAAACAGTACCTCTGAGGTAAACCAAACACCCAATTGAAATGCCAGTTTTGGTTGGCGATTGTATTTAAGCTTATGGATCAGTTTTTGAACCTGTCCCTTTTTAGAAAATCTTAGATATGAATAGGCTTCAGAAAAAGGAAACATTCCCCTCAATCGTGTACAAGTATCATTCTCTATGCCACGGTAATTTCGTTCTCTGGGAAGTTGTATCAGACAAGGGCTACAGAGGAAGCTTTCAAATGGTGTTATGGCCTTACCACATAATCCACAAACTGTGGGAAATAACATGGTCATGAAATCCAGGGCCAATCGTTTAAGGGTAATTTCCACTATATTTGAACTTGTTTGAATGCAAAGATCCTTTATCAGAGACTCAATTATGTACAAAAAGGACCTCGAATTGGAGCGGCAGTGGTACTCGTTATTAGAACAGCTTACAAGCACTTTTGGAAAAAAACCAGACAGCCTCGAAGCAATACTGTTCTTGATTGGGGTAAATGAGCTGGGACAAGGAGCCAGAACATTCACCAAAGAAGACAAGCAAGATCTAATGCATATTGCTATTTGCAAACTACTCAGCCTGTCTGGATTCTATAAGTTAGATGGATTGGATAAATGGGGGTGGCCTCATTGGATATCAGTAAAGAAACTTCCTAATTTTGATTTACTAGAACAAGAAAAGATGCTAAAGATGCATATCCTGGAATATTTTGACACGGAGCTTGCCAGATCAGAACAAGAAACACCCGATGAATAGCCAGTACCTACCAAATTGAAAGAAATTAAACAAGGAACAGTGGCAGATTGTAACAGAACTAAAGACTGTATCGTTATTAAGCTATGACACCTTGGTTGGGATATAGCGAATTGATAGGCAAATTACAGGCGTATAAGCGTAAGTACTATCTAAACAAACTGATCAAAGGAGGCTTGCTTGCGCTTGGAATTCTGCTATCAAGCTATATTCTAATTAATTCACTTGAATATACGGTTAGATTTAGTTCTCCGGTACGGGCATTTTTGCTTTTCGGTTTTCTAGCCCTTGTAACCTGGGCTATCTATCATTGGATCATTATCCCGGTCTGGAAACTTTTTACCATCTCTCATCAAATAAGCAACGAAGAAGCTGCCGATCAGATTGGACATTACTTCCCAAATGTTAAAGATAAATTATTAAATACCATACAACTGTATCAATTAAGTGATGACGAAAATACCTTAATTCAAGCCAGTATCTTACAAAAAACCAGTGAGATTTCAACTGTTCCCTTTATTGATGCCGTCAACTTTAAAGAAAATAGAAGATACCTCAAGTACTTGTTATTCCCCATGGCTATAATATTGATGGTACTTCTGGCTGCCCCTCAATTGTTCACCGAAAGTACTCCTCGGATTTTAAATTTCAATAAATCTTATGCTCCGGTAGCGCCATTTCAGTTTAAAGTGTTAAACGAAGAACTTAGTGCTTTTAAAAATGAAGATTTTAAATTGAAACTCAGTTTTATTGGCAGCGTGGTTCCAAACACGGTTTATCTAAAAACCAAAGACCGAAGAATCAAAATGCTTCAAGAAGAAGACGGCAGTTTTGAGTTTACCTTTACCAAAATACAATTTGGATTTAATTTTGATTTTGAAGCAGCAGGCTTCAAATCCAACTCCTATTTTTTGGAAGTACTTATTCGTCCAAATTTGAAAAGCTTTGATATTGATTTGAAATATCCGAAATATTTACAAAAACGAAATGAGTCTTTGCGAAATACCGGTAATCTTCAAATACCGGAAGGTACTACGGTAAAATGGTCTTTCCAGACTTTGGACACTGATCGCATTTCTTTGACATTTCTGAAAGAAAACGATCGAGTTGAATTGTATCAATCAGATAATCAATTATATACCTTTCAGAAGCAAATAATGTATTCCGACCAATACAGATTAGATTTAGAAAATAAATTTGGTCAGAATAAGGAAGATATTCAATATCAAATAAGCATTATTAGGGACATGTATCCTGAAATTACCATTAATCAATATAGAGACACTACTATGTTCAGCTATATGGTTTTTGGGGGAAGCATATCTGACGATTATGGTCTTTCAAAACTTCTTTTGTATTACAAAGTAAAAAGAAAGGCTCAAAGCCAAGGTAAGAAGTTTAAGCAGATTTCTATTCCCATTAAAACCAACAATCAGAATTACTACTTTCAATGGAATGTGGATTCTTTAAACATGGCGCATGGAGATCAGGTTGAATATTTTTTAAAGGTGTGGGACAATGATGGGATAAACGGACCAAAGGCAACTAAAACTTTAAATTATTCATTCAAGGTGCCTTCTCGTCAGCAAATCAACGAAGCATTGGATAGAAGCTCAAAGAAAACTGAGGATCAAATCGACAAAAGCCTACAAGAGGCTAAGGAGTTGAATCAAAAGATTGAAGAAGTAGAGAACCGCTTAAAAAGCAAGAAATCTTTAGACTGGCAGGATAAAAAGTTGCTTGAAGAAATTCTAGAGAAGAAAGATGCTCTTAGTAAGGAAATTAATCGACTCAAAGAGCTCAACCAAAATACCAATATTCAAAAGCAACGATTTAATGCATACGACGAAAGTATTAAGACAAAAATCGATCAACTCCAGAAATTAATGGATGAGTTGCTTGATGAAGAAACCAGGAAACTTTATGAAGAGTTACGAAAACTGCTTGATGAACAGCAAAACACAGATTCCTTTCAAGACCTTTTGGAGCAACTAAATTATAAAGAGCAAAATTTGGAACAAGAATTGGAACGTACCCTTGAGTTGTTCAAGAGAATGCAATTTGAGCAAAACCTGGAAGAAACTATTAATGATATCAAAGAAATACAAGAGGATCAGAAACAGCTCATGGATGAAACCGAAGATAAGTCCAATGAAACGGATAAGTTGTCTGAAGACCAATCGAACTTGATTGAAGACTTCGATAAACTACAAGAATCCATTGATGATCTCCGCGAAAAGAATCAAGAGCTGGAACATTCACAAATGTTTGAGGATACTTCTGAGCAAGAACAAAATATTGATAATAGTATGAAGGAAAGCCTGGAGCAGCTTGAAAATAACAAACGAAAGCCTGCTAAAAAGGCCCAGCAACAATCCCTTGACAACATGAAGCAGTTAAGTCAAAAATTACAACAAATGCAAAGTGGTATGGAAATGGAGATGATGCAGGAAAACCTAGACAACCTAAGAGATATTGAGGACAATCTTATCAAATTGTCTTTCGATCAAGAGCGTTTGATGAAAGAATTCCAAAGTCTGAATCAAAGCGATCCAAGGTTTATTCAGCTGTCTCAGGAACAATTAAAGCTTAAAGACGATGCCAAAATTATTGAGGACAGCCTACTATCATTGGCCAACCGAGTTTTTCAAATAAAATCATTCGTTACCAGAGAAGTAAAAGAAATGAATGAGCACATGGATCAGAGCCTGCAGGGATTAAAGAAACGAAATAAATCACAATCTATTAGTAATCAACAGCTTACGATGACATCCGTCAATAATCTTGCACTTCTTTTAGGAGATGTGCTCCAGCAAATGCAGCAACAAATGGCCATGGCTAAAGGGGGCAAGCCCAAGAAAGGGCAAAAAAATGCGCCTGGTATGAGTCAGCTACAGCAGCAATTGAATCAACAAATTGAAAATTTGAAAAAAAGCGGAAAGAGCGGGAGAGCTTTAAGCGAGGAATTAGCTAAACTTGCAGCACAGCAAGAGATGATTCGCCGGGCACTACAAGAAGCTGAACATGGATTTAAGCAGCTTGGAGAAGATGGGAAGAAGGGCAACCAGGATATTATTGAAAAAATGGAGCAAACGGAAATGGATTTAGTAAACAAACAGATTACTAATGAAACTCTAAAACGCCAACGAGAAATACTAACCAGATTGCTTGAAGCGGAAAAGTCAATCAGAGAGCGGGAGCTTGATAAAGCCCGTGAAGCACAGCAGGCTCGAAAGAAGGAAACAAAGATACCTCCAGAATTCATTGAGTACTTAAAAGCTAAAGAAAAGGAAATTGAATTATTGAGAACAGTTCCTCCCAAACTTAATCCTTATTATAAACAAGAGGTAAACGATTACTTTAAACGATTAAACAATTAAAGCGGCCCATAAATGAACTCCATCAAACTTGAAATTCCATCACTCACGGAGAATATTAGAATAATTGAGAGTTTCATTGATAACGCAAAAGACAAGTACAATATCAATGACGATATTTATGGAAATATTATGATCGCGGTAACGGAATCAGTTAATAACGCCATCAAGCATGGCAATGCACTTCAAAACAATAAAAATGTAACCATTAGTCTGAACCTGGAACAAGACATTATCACTTTTACCGTTCAAGATCAGGGGCCCGGCTTTGACTTTCAGAATCTTCCTGATCCAACGGCTCCGGAAAATATTGATAAACCTGGAGGAAGGGGCATTTTTTTAATGAAACATTTAGCTGATGAGGTAAAATTCCGAGATCACGGCCGATTAGTTGAATTGCGCTTCTACGTAAACAAGTAAGTGTGATTGAATTTTTTAGTGAAGACATTGAATACGCTCCCCAAACGACCAATGAACTAGTAAATTGGATAACAACAGTTGTAGAAAACGAACGTCATATTGTTGGCGACATTAATTTTATCTATTGCTCCAACTCTTATCTGTTAAACATAAATCAAACCTACTTAGGCCGCCATACCTATACAGACATCATTACTTTTGATCAAAGCACTAGGACAAATGTTATTGCCGGTGATATTTATATAAGCATCGACCAGATAAGAAGCAATGCTAGCAAGTACCAGGAATCTTTCGATAAGGAACTTAAAAGAGTAATGGTCCATGGGATATTGCATCTATTAGGGTATAATGACAAGTCTGTAGAAGAACAACAGGAAATGAGCAAAAAAGAAGAAGCTTACTTATCTTTGTAATTCTAATATTCCACGTGAAACATTCCAAAGAATAAAGTGTTCCACGTGGAACATACTAAATGAACGTTATGTTTCCCGAATACGATATTATAGTTGTAGGTGCCGGACACGCCGGTTGTGAAGCTGCTGCTGCTGCTAGTCAAATGGGTTCAAAAGTATTATTGGTCACAATGAACATGAATACCATTGCTCAAATGTCATGTAATCCAGCCATGGGTGGAGTAGCAAAGGGACAAATCATACGAGAAATTGATGCTCTGGGAGGGCAATCAGGAATAGTAGCAGATCATTCAATGATTCAATTCAGAATGTTGAATAAATCAAAAGGACCGGCAATGTGGAGTCCCAGAACTCAAAATGATCGTCAAATGTTTGCTCAAAAATGGAGACAAGTACTTGAAGAAATACCCAACATAGATTTCTGGCAAGAAATGATTACCGGAATCATCACTAAAGAAGATCGCATACTGGGTGTAAAAACGGGTATGGGTCTTGAAATTTTAGCAAAATCAGTAATTCTAACCAATGGCACATTTCTAAATGGAGTTATCCACATCGGAGAAAAGCAATTTGGCGGTGGAAGAACCGGTGAAAAAGCCTCCACAGGTATTACAGAGCAATTGCAGCAACTAGGATTTGAATCCGGTAGAATGAAAACCGGAACTCCACCAAGAATAGATGGCCGATCATTAAATTATTCATTAATGCAAAAACAACCTGGAGATAAAAATCCAGGTAAATTTTCTTATTTGGACAACCCCATAATTTCCGAACAAAGAAGCTGCTATATAACCTATACCAACCCTGAAGTACACAGACTATTAGAAACCGGATTTTCAAGATCCCCTATGTTTAATGGGCGAATAAAAGGTATTGGCCCTAGATACTGTCCATCAATAGAAGATAAAATCAATAGATTTGCTGAAAGAAACCGCCACCAAATTTTTGTGGAACCAGAAGGATGGAATACCGTTGAAATTTATGTTAATGGATTCTCTACTTCATTACCTGAAGAAGTTCAGTATCAAGCTCTTAGGAAAATACCGGGATTCGAAAATGTAAAAATGTTCAGGCCTGGTTACGCAATTGAATACGACTTCTTCCCTCCTACTCAACTAAAAACCACCTTGGAAACCAAACTTATCCACAATCTTTACTTTGCTGGCCAAATAAACGGTACAACTGGATATGAAGAAGCTGCTGCTCAAGGACTTATAGCTGGTATAAATGCTCATAGAAAACTTCAGCAAGAAGAACCATTAATACTAACACGATCACAAGCCTATATAGGTGTTCTTATTGATGATTTGATAAATAAAGGGACAGAAGAACCTTATCGTATGTTTACCTCAAGAGCAGAATTTCGAATCTTACTAAGACAAGACAATGCAGACCTACGTCTAACACCAATAGGGTACAAACTTGGATTAGCTTCAGAATTGCGTTTAAATAATGTAACCAATAAAGAAAAAGCAGTAAATAAATTAATGCAGGACTTTAAGCAATATAAATTTCAACCAAATGAAATTAATCCAAAATTAGAAGTGCTACATACTTCACCCATTAAAGAAAAAACCTCTGTATATCAACTACTTAAAAGGCCTGAACTATCTGTTAATCATTTAGTTAATATGAATAAAGGTTTATCCTTACCTTGGACTGGTTACTCTACGGAAACCACAGAGCAAGCAGAAATATTAATAAAATATGAAACCTATATTGAAAAGGAGAAAAAACTAGCAGAAAAAATTCAAAGCCTGGAATCTTATAAAATCAAATCCTCCTTAGACTACCAGAAAATCTCTGCACTGTCATCGGAATCCAGGGAAAAGCTTAGAAAAATTAAACCCTCAACTATTGGACAAGCCTCTAGAATTAGTGGGGTATCACCTGCCGACATTTCAGTCCTAATGGTATTTCTAGGAAAATAAATATGTGTATAAAAATTGAAGCTTGTCCCTTATGTAAAACCACAACCTATACACACTTATATCAAATTAAAGACTATTCCGTTTCTAACGAAACATTCTCTCTAGTTACTTGTAACAACTGTTCAATGGTCTATACCAATCCCAGACCATCCAAACAAAACTTGCAGCAATATTATGAATCAAGTAATTATATTTCCCATGCTGAAAAAAGTCAAAACCTAACTGATCGAATATACTATTTGGCCAGGTATTTTATGTTACGACAAAAATTAAGATGGATAAAAAAAATACTTAATTCAAAAGGTCGTGTTTTAGACTATGGGTGTGGAACTGGATCATTCATATCCCTGCTACTAAAAAGAAAGTGGGATGCCTGGGGCATAGAACCAAATGCTCAAGCCAGAAATACAGCTAATCATCATGCCTCAAAACATATTTTTGACAGTTTGGAGCACTTACCTCAAAATCAATTTAATGTAATCACTTTGTGGCATGTCCTCGAACATGTTTTTGACCTTGAATCTGTAATGAATGAACTACTAAAGCGTCTTACAAGTTCTGGATATATTGTAATTGCTGTTCCGAATTGTTCCTCTTATGATGCAAAATATTATAAAGAACAATGGGCCGCATATGATGTTCCTCGTCATCTTTTTCATTTTACCCCTGAGACAATGAAACTTTTAGTAAAGAAATATAAATTGCACCTGACTAAAATTATTCCTTTGAAACTAGATGCCTTCTATATAAGTATCCAAAGTGAAAAATACCGTAATGGATCCTTTTTTAAAGGATTGTATCATGGTGCAAAATCAAATATCCTTGCACACAAAAACCCCTCGACCTATTCAAGTTTGGTATATGTATTAAGAAAATGAAACAATCCTGGTTACTTATTTTTCTTATTACAGCCTGTTCTAATCCCATCCCTCCTACCGGTGGTCCAAAAGATTTAGATCCCCCGATTTTAATTAATACTGTACCTGAAAATAAAACCCTGAATTTTACTGGTTCCGAAATCTCAATGGAATTTGATGAGTATATCAAAGAAGAGAATATTTTAACTCAATTAATGATCACTCCAAATCTGAAGGACGTGTATAGCTATAAGATAAATAGGAATACATTTATTTTAACCTTCGAAAGTCCTCTTGATAGCGCCACAACCTATACGTTAAACTTTCGAGAAGGACTAAAAGATATTACGGAAGGGAATGTACCCCCTAATCTAACATTTGTATTTAGTACCGGAACATTTCTAGACTCCGCTTCAATACGAGGTGTAGTGCGTTCATTGATGACTAATAAGATTTTAGAAGATATAACTATATCTCTTTACAATGATCCCGATACAATAACCATATTTAATGGCCCTCCACGTTATAGTACACTTTCTGATAAAGAAGGTCACTATACCATTGAAAATATTAAAAATGGAAACTATACTTTATACGCGCTGAATGATGAAAACAGTAATTTAAAGCTAGAATCCAGATCTGAAGGATATGGCTATATTAAAAACCCCTTGGTCCTTAACGATTCAATGCCTTCACAAGATCTATTTATCTATAAACTCGACACACGTCCTATCGTGTTGCAAAATAGTCGTCCATCAGGCAAAAATTTCGATTTAAAATTCAATAAACCTCTTGCACGATATCATCTATTAACCGATGATCAATCAATAATTTCAAATCTGATCGATGATAACAAATCATTAAGAATTTATTTTAATGAAACAATAACCGATAGCCTTGGATTAAAATTTATTGTAGAAGATAGTTTACTACAAACCCTGGATTCTCTTGTTTATATAAAATTTGAAAAATCCACTAAAAAACCAGATAAGTTTAATTTTAAATTTCGCCTTAATAACGGAGCGGTTGATAAATTATGGTCTACCAGCATTAAATTTAACAAACCCATTGCGTATATAAATTATGACAGTATATACTTCAAATTTGATAGTCTACTTCATCTTCCTGTCAATGATTCATTAGTTACTTTTAATTCAAATAAAGATGAAATTTTAATTTCAATAGACTTTGATCAAGTATTCAAAAATGATTCAATTCTTAGTAAATGGAAAGAACCATTTAATTTTAATATTTCCAAAGGAAGCATTATTAGTGTAGAAAATGACACATTGAGCGCTATAGATAAAGACTATACCTTTAAAAACCCCAAAGATTTTGCTACCATTCGAGGAAACATAACCACTGCATCAACTTCCTATTTTATACAACTAGTTAATCCAAAATTCAAAATAGTTGAAGAAATTAAAATTAATTCTTCAACTGAATCCACTTTTGAATTTATCCATATAGCTCCTGGCTCCTATAGTATTCGTGTATTAGTTGACGAAAATAATAATGGCATTTGGGATCCAGGAAATATTCTAATAAAAGAAATGCCTGAAAAAGTTTTTATATTTTTTCATGCAAATGTTAATAGTCAAGAAATAAAACTGCGAGCAAACTGGGAACAAACAGGACTAGATATAACTTTTTAGGTTGTAATAATCACGTGGATAAACTGTGGCATATTCATTAATTTTTTGTGGATAACTAACAAACTTTTCAAAAATAAATTATCCTGCTTCCCCAACGTTGATAAAAAGAACTTTGTTATATGTTATCAACAAACTAATAAACCTAAAATTTTTGAAACAATCTTATCAACAAATAAATAATAATTATAATCAATCTCTTAATTGTTTATTAATCAATCTCTTACATGTTCATAATATGTTAATACCTATTGAGTTTATCCATAATAAGTGCACAATAGAGAATTACAAGAATTATTTATGATTATTATCCACTGTTTCCACAACATAGTAATTAATAATAATTAATTTACTTAAAGGTATACTATTAAACAGCGTATGGATAACCTGCAAAAAGGTCTACTTGTTCTATTAATTTGCCTTTCTGGTATATTGGCGACTCAAGCACAGGATGTACAAAAAATTGAGCTTGCAAACGCCTACTATAAACAAGGTGAAATAGAGAAAGCCCGGGTACTACTGGAGGATCTTTCCAAAAAACCAAAGAATATTCCTCAAATTCACTCCCGTTATTTACAGGTGTTAGCCCAATCAGGGGCATTCGATGAAGGTGAAAAATATCTAACACGACTTGTAAAACAGTATCCGGAAATAATACAATATCAACTAGATCTGGGTATACTGTACCGTAAGGCTGGAAATGATGCTTTAGCTATTCAATACATTAAACAAACTTTGCGTAGAATCAGACATCATAAATATCAAATTCTTTCAGCAAGTCAGTATTTGTACAATAAATATGAAGTAGAACTAGCATTATACGGTTATCAGATAAGTCGTGAACAGGAACGAGAACCTTTGATGTATGCCTTAGAAATGGCAGAGATATATCGTAGGCTTAACAGAAAAGAAGAGATGGTACTTGAATATCTGAATTTTGCAAGTAGTAATCCCAGTAACATCAACTATGTAAAAAATGTATTACAAAACTTACTGACAGAGGAGGAAGACCTGGTTAATCTGGAAGACCTATTGTATCAAAAGATCCAAAAGCACCCAAATGTCAACTTATACTCTACCTTACTGATTTGGGTCAATTTGCAGCAAAAAAATTTCTATGGCGCATTTGTTCAAGCCAGGGCTTTAGATAAAAAGGAAAAAGGTGCCGGTCAAAGAGTGTTGGAAATTGGAAAGATAGCCTTGGAAAATAAGGACTATAAGAATGCCATCTACATATTCAAATTTTTAATAAAGCAATATCATCAGGGCATCAACTATGAACTAGCCAAACGGTACCTGATTAATTCCAGAGAAGAGCTGGTAAAATCTACTTTTCCGGTTGACATAGCAGAAATTGGTCATTTGATTGAGGATTACCAGGGTATGATAGAAGAAATAGGCATAAATCAGCGCACTCTTGAGGCACTTAGAAGTCAGGCATTGTTGTACGCCTTTTATATGAATAGAAAAGATTCTGCTATTAATATTCTTGCTAGAATAATAAAAACTCCTGGCGTAGGTATAACCTTAAAATCTCAGGCTAAGCTTGATCTAGGAGATATTTACCTTTTAAACGGGGAGCCATGGGAATCGACATTACTATATTCTCAGGTTGAAAAACTACAAAAAGATCAATCACTTGGATACGAAGCGAAACTGCGAAACGCCAAGCTTTCTTACTACAAGGGTGATTTTGAATTAGCTCAGGGTCATTTAAATGTGTTGAAACTGGCTACTTCCCGGGAAATTGCTAATAATGCCATGGCCCTAAGTCTATTAATTCAAGACAATACGATATTGGATAGTACAGATCAAGCCATGCAGGCTTATGCTCAAGTTGAATTGGATTTATTCCAAAACAAGTATGAACTGGCATTGAAGCAACTTGATATTTTGATAGAGCTATACCCTGGTCATAGCTTGACTGATGAGATTCTGTGGTTAAAGGCAAACATATTTCTTGAATTAGGGTCATTTCTAGAGGCAATAGACCATCTATCCCGAATAGTTCAGGGTTTTGAATATGATATTCTTAGTGACGACGCCTACTTTTTGATGGGTAGTATTTATGAAGATCATCTCGAAGACAACAACCAGGCCATGCGGATTTATCAAGATTTTCTAATTCGTTTTCCAGGGAGTATATATAGTGCCGAAGCGCGTAAAAGATACAGGGCTCTGAGAGGCGATTTCAAAGTAGTACCAAATGCCATAGATGGTACCGTCAATTAGAACAATTGACATGATCTGATCCCCTGACTATATAGAAGTTATCCACATCTACCGCCTAATGGGGGAATTAAGGGGATTTGCTTGCCTTATTTGTAATAAATCAATATTTTATTTAAATATTTCAATATATTTTTCATACTTTTGCATTCAGTCATTTTTTAGATAAACACATTTCAATGTCAAGAGTAACGATTTTTGGTGCAGGCTATGTTGGTGTTCCAACCGGAGCACATTTTTCTAGGACGCACAAAGTGACCATATATGACCCGGATACAGAGAAGATCAACACCATACGGAAAGTAATTGAAAATCAATCCGATGAACTGCATATTCACGAAAAGGATCTGATCGAGTTACTAAGGGAGAATCATGAAAATATCTTTTTGACCGATAATATAGAAGAGGCTTTAAAAAATCCAGAGTTCATATTTATAGCAGTGGGTACTCCTCCAAATGAAAAAGGGAGGGCAAACTTAAAATATATATACTCGGCTGCTGAGCAAATTGCAGCAAATCTTTCCAACGATTGTATCATCTTGAACAAAAGCACTGTACCTCCGGGCACAGCATATTTGGTGGAGGATATTATTGCCAAAGGATTAAAAAACAAGGTAAATTTTGCCGTGGGATCTTGTCCGGAATTTTTAGCGGAAGGGACTGCAGTAGAAGATTTAAGGACACCTGATAGAATCGTTTATGGTTGTGATGACCGGGAGGCTTTAGATAAGATCACACACTTTTTCACCTTTTTACAGAGTAGTGATTCACTGTGCCCAATGACCACATTAAGCTCAGAACTAACCAAATACGCAGCAAATGCCATGTTGGCAACCAAAGTATCTTTTATGAATTCACTGGCTATTTTGTGTGATACCATCGGAGCTAATGTGCGGGAGGTACAGGAAGGTATAGGCAAAGATCAACGGATAGGAAGTAAGTTTTTGAATGCAAGTATGGGTTATGGAGGTAGTTGCTTCCCAAAAGATACCCAGGCAATAGCGGAATATGCAATATTACAAGATTCACCTCTTTCCATCATTGAGTCTACGATCAAGATAAATGATGCTACCACAGAGTATTTTTACAATAAAATTGTCGAAGATTTTAAGGATAATCTAAGTGGTATCAATTTTGTAATTTGGGGAATTGGCTTCAAAGCCCGCACAGATGATCTTAGAGAAAGCAAACCAGTAGAAATTGCTAAAAAACTAATGGACAATGGTGCTCATGTTCATATATATGACACCGTTCCAGGGGCATTGGTAAATTTTGAAAGAGAAAACTCAAAGTATTCTGGAAGCTTCACATTGCATCACGATCAATATGAAATGTTCTCAAATGAGATTGACGGGCTTATTATTGGAAACGAGCATGAAAAATTCAGAAATCCAGATATAGATAAATTGACCACTATGAAGCACAAGTACATCTATGATGGTAAGAACATTCTGAACAATTATCTGATCCGGTATTTGACAAAACTGCAATTCCAATACAAAAGTGTAGGTAAGGATTCAGTGGTAAACGGCCGGGACAGGACAAAATTGGTTAGCTTCCTGCAAGATAAGTATATGGACTAATACTCCCTGTTATTCACCAAGACATATAGCCAATGGCCATTGTTCAAGGCTATTTTGAGCTTCCAAACCCCGGTTCTTTGGTCTCTTATTAGGCATCCAGGCCCATCAGATTGTTCCAAGACCAGCTATTTCCCTTCAAAAGGCATTGTGGATAACTTATTGTTAACGAGTTCCACTGATTGCTAGCTGGTATCGATTTTGCGTTATTTTAATTGAAATCTTACACTGCTGGTTTCTGGCAGTTACTTCCCAAAGTATATATAGTTATACCCTATAATTTTACCCTTGTTCAAATCCCGCATATTCGTCGGGAGTGACTTGCAGGTATTCATAAAATTATAGTACGTTCAATGAAGTGGATCAATGATCGTAAATTATGGGCGCTAGCCCTAATAGCATCTACAGTAAGCTTTTCCTCCAATGGACAAAGCTTTACCGAAGTTGGCGCATTGCGAAATGCACAAATTGGATCCGGATCAAAAGATGGTGGCCAAGCCTGGGCCGATTTCAATCAGGACGGATTCCTAGACCTGCTCGTAAACACCAACAATAATACAGGACGTTCTCGGCTGCTATATTGGAATAGTGGCACCAATCAGTATGACGATGTTACAGCAACTAATGCACCGGAGCTCTTGCTCAATACCTGTGAACGCTCAGCATTGGCAGGGGATTTCGATAACGATGGTGACATTGACTTCATGAGGAGTGCTGCAGGCCGGTTGGAGATATATGAAAACCTTGGTTCGGGCTCCGTTCCTGCTTATAGCTTTGTTATTAAGCAAGTATTCGTTCCAGCTACATTTACTATACCTGGTACCCAGACTGGAATGAACAATGAAGGTTTGGCCTGGATGGATTTCGATGGTGATGGAGATTTGGATGTGTATATGGAAGATCATCAATATGGCCAGGATATCTTAGAGAACGATGGAACTGGGTTTTTCACACATTATACACCGGATAGTAACCCTCAGGGATTTCCTACTACCGGAACTTCGGGAGACTACTCAGTAACCGCTGACCTGGACAACAACGGGGATGTGGACATAGTAGCCCGCCGGCAAGGAACAACCGCAGCATTGAATCAAGTGGATATATTTATCAATAATAGCGATGGTACCTTTAGCCCAAATTCTACATTAAACCTGGATACCAGAAATAGCTTCAAAGGTGGGGTAGCTGTAGCAGATTTTGACAATGACGGTGATTTTGACTATTTCTGGACTAATAATGGAACTTCCCCTGCTAATGTTACACATGTTATTGCCGAACAAACGGGATTGAACAGTGGAGTATTTGCCTTAGCTACCGTTACTATCACTCCGGCACCGTCCTGGACAGGTCAGCAAATTGAAGGGATAGCCATGGGAGATGTGAACAATGACGGAAAGGTAGATATCTTCCTGGCATCTGACGCTGCTCCCAACTACCTGTTAATAAATACTACTACTGGGGGCAATTTTAGCTTTATCCATCAAAATTCAGGAATTAACCTTGCAGGTGATGGTGAAGGTTGTGCATTTGGAGACTATGATAATGATGGTGATCTGGATCTATATGTTAACATCAGAAATGGGAATAACCAACTTTGGGAAAACGATCTGGGTGGGAATACGGACTATATAAAAGTTGAACCGTTGATTGATCTGGGTGGTGGTTTAACCCGTTCAGCAATTGGCGCCACCGTTGTGGTGGATCAACTGGGATGTACTGCTTTGCGTTTTATTCAGGAAGTTAGTGGGGGTGTAGGTCATGGCTCACAAAATGATACCAGACTGCATTTCGGCTTGCCCGAAGGTCCAAATTTAAGATACAAGGTAACCGTAAGTTACGTGCGGCCAAATGGTGGGGCACGGGTTGTTGTTGATAAGTACGTGATTCCTTCTGCACTTTCTGGACAAACCTTGCAAGTGTTGGATACCGATATTAGCGATCCTAATGCCAACCCGGTTGCTTCGGATGATAATTTCACTGTGGCCATGAACTCCACCAATAATGCATTGGATGTTCTTGCCAACGATACAGACCCTAATTCGGAAGATTTAACAATATCACTATCAACTGGTGTTACACCCAATGGAGGAACCATATTTGTGAACGATAATGGAACCCCTGCTGATCCAACTGATGATTTTGTAGACTATACGCCGGCTATTGGTTTTACTGGTGTGGATAACTTTGATTATGACATAACCAATCAATCAAGCTTTTGTTCATCCGCATCAGTCACCATAACTGTAAATACCCCTCCGACAGGAGACGATAATACGGTATCAACACAAGAAGATGTAACCCATGTATTTACTGTTGCAGATTTTACAGTCAACTACAATGATGCCAACGGAGATCCGTTTACTGGAATCCGTGTCACTGGTTTGGAGTCAGTGGGAAGTTTATTGTATAACGGTACGCCGGTAACCTTAAACCAGTTGATCAGTACTGCAGACATTGGCAGCGGGTTATTATCATTTGTGCCGGTGGCAGACCAAAACGGCAGCCCCTATGACAGTTTTGATTTTGAAGTAGGAGATGGGCTTAACTATAGTACCAGTAATTACACCCTAACTGTCAATGTAACTTCAGTCAATGACCTTCCTTCAGGAGATAACAATACCGTATCAACTCCAGAAGACATCACTTATGTATTTGCCACAGCGGACTTTACTGTCAACTACAGCGATCCTGAGAGCGACCCATTCGCACAGATCCGGGTGACCAGTTTGGAGTCGGTGGGAAGTTTGGAGCTGAGCGGAGTGCCTGTAATTCTAAATCAGGTAATCAGTGCTGCAGACATTGGTATTGGGTTATTAACATTTGTACCAATTGCCAACCAGAGCAGCAGTCCTTACGATAGTTTTGATTTTGAAGTAGGGGATGGCAGTGATTTCAGTGCTGCTGACTATACGCTAACCATCAATGTTACCCCGGTCAATGATCCACCTACAGGAGATAACAATACCGTATCAACCCCAGAAGACATCACTTATACATTTGAAGCTGCCGACTTTACGGTAGGCTATAGCGATCCCGAAGGAGATGCCTTTGCACAGATCAGAGTAACCAGTTTAGAGTCGGTGGGTAACCTGCTTTATATCGGCGCTCCGGTAACTCTAAATCAGGTAATCACCGCCAGTGACATAGGCAGTGGATTACTAACATTTGTACCGGTAGCTGGTCAGAGTGGCAGTCCTTATGATGGTTTTGACTTTGAGGTAGGGGATGG
>QIMC01000472.1 GCA_003232185.1 Flammeovirgaceae bacterium
TATTCGCAAACCCCGCTCAAATCAAATCTCAGTGGAAAAGAAATAGCGGAAAGAATGTTGGCTGATCATGGCATTACCGATGTGAAGGTAATATCAGCATCAGGAAAACTAACTGATCACTACAATCCGGTAAACAAAACAGTAAATCTAAGTGAAGTGGTGTATGGTGCCAGAAATGCGGCTGCGGCTGCAGTGGCCGCTCATGAATGCGGTCACGCTGTACAGCATGCCACGGCATACAGGTGGCTGACCATGCGTTCAAAGCTAATCCCGGTGGTCAGCGTAAGTTCACGGTGGATGCAATGGCTATTGCTGGCAGGAATTTTACTTATGAATTCTTTCCCTCAATTATTACTCATAGGGATTCTAATGTTTGCTACCACAACATTATTTAGCTTTATAACATTACCTGTGGAATACGATGCCAGTAATCGGGCTTTAGCCTGGATCGATAACAAAGGTATCGTCACCAGCCAGGAACACGCAGACGCTAAAGATGCCCTCAAGTGGGCCGCTCGTACTTATGTGGTAGCAGCTATTGGTTCTTTGGCTACTCTGCTTTATTATTTGTCTATTTTCCTAAACAGGAGATAAAATCTTATACATATGAACTTTGAGCTAAGTGAAGAACATTTAGCGGTCAAAGAAGCCGCCCGATCGTTTGCTGAATCGGAACTACTCCCAGGAGTTATTGAAAGAGATACGAAACAAGAATTTCCCAAAGAGCAGGTCAAGCAAATGGGTGAACTTGGATTCCTGGGAATGATGGTAGACCCCAAATATGATGGGGGCGGGATGGATACCATTTCCTATGTATTGGCTATGGAGGAAATATCCAAAATAGATGCTTCTGCTTCAGTCATCATGTCCGTAAATAATAGTTTGGTATGTGGGGGCCTTGAAAAGTACGGTACGGAGGAGCAAAAGAAAAAATACCTTAGCCCATTGGCCCGAGGAGAGATAATTGGGGCATTTTGTTTATCGGAACCAGAAGCCGGCTCTGACGCCACTTCCCAAAAAACACTTGCTGAAGACAAGGGGGAGTATTACTTGTTAAATGGTACCAAGAATTGGATTACCAACGGGGACAGTGCCTCGGTTTATCTGGTGATGGCTCAGACAGATCCTGATAAAATGCATCATGGCATCAACGCCCTGATTGTTGAAAAGAAAATGGATGGTTTTGTAGTAGGGAAAAAGGAAGATAAGTTAGGGATTCGAGGTTCGGATACCCATTCATTGATGTTCAACGATGTAAAGGTTCCTAAAGAGAACCGTATTGGCAAAAATGGATTTGGGTTCAATTTTGCTATGGATACTTTAAATGGTGGAAGGATTGGAATCGCAGCTCAGGCTCTGGGTATTGCCTCCGGAGCCTACGAAAGAGCGCTAAACTATGCCAAAGAAAGAAAAACATTTGGTGTAGCAATATCCCAACATCAGGTAATACAATTTAAGTTGGCAGATATGGCTACTCAGATAGATGCTGCCAGGCTACTATGCTTAAAGGCTGCTAGTATGAAGGATCAGAAAAAAGACTATTCTCAGACCAGCGCTATGGCTAAGTTATTCGCTTCTCAAGTAGCCATGGATGTGACTATTGAAGCAGTACAAATTCATGGCGGATATGGCTATGTAAAAGAGTATCATGTAGAACGTCTTATGAGAGATGCAAAGATCACTCAGATCTATGAAGGGACTTCCGAAATCCAGAAAATTGTAATATCGCGGGAACTTCTTAAATTGTAGTATCTAATCACTTTTTTTGACCTTCTGAAGGAGTTAGATTCGACTGAAATGATAAAAATCTGCGTATTATTTGCATAATTTAAAGATTTTTATTAGTTTTATCCTAATATACGTAGTGATATTTATATTTTGAATCAAATAATGCCCCATGGAAGATTATAACAAGATAATCGAATCCTTGAGTGTACGGTTCATTAAGGCCAATAATATTCGGGTTTTAAAACCGGTGACAATTGCAAATTTCTACGATGTAGAAAATACTGTAGTTATACTAAACAAGGGATCGATCCGATTTGGACGTGACGGTGAAAGTGTAAAAGAAGGTGAAGTATTGTTTGTGCCTGGCGGCAAAAACGTGTCCTTAACCTATGGGTCAGGTACCCCTGTAACCTTAACCAATGACGAATTTATCAATAACAAGGAACTCTATATTCAGTCTTATGACCAGAACAGAGGGACACTTGATGATAGTTTTAGTTTTATCAACTTCGAAGCGAAAGTATTCGATTCAGTGAATTTCTTTGCTTCTCTGGATTTGCCACCGTTTGTAATAAGTGGTAACGAGTTAGTCACTTCTCTGGTAAAAGCTGTAATGGATGAAAACAGCTGTGACAGGCCTGGTAAAGGACGAGTAGTTAAAATAAACACTGACCATCTGGTAGTTGAAATTATTAGGCATATCCTAAGTAATGGCTTGTTTGTTGAGCAATTGGCCACAAACTCTACCTACTTTAAGGATCCGCGCTTAATTGACATATTCGGATACATAAAGCACCATTTAGGTGGTGATCTGTCTAACAAGACCTTGGCAAGTGTAGCAAATGTCTCGGAAGATTATGTAGGCCAGTATTTCAAAATGTTGACTGGAATAAATCCACAGGATTATATTGAGTATCAGCGGATGGAAAAAGCGGTAAATTTACTGCGTACTACCAAGAAAAGCATTCGAGATATTGGGAAAGAAGTCGGTTATAAGGACACAGCCTACTTCTGTCGTCGATTTAAAATGATGTTTGGTATTCCGGCAGGAAAAATGCGTCGACGGGAAAGCTTAATGAATGTCTAACTCTTGATTTAAGCTATTAATAGCATCGGAAACCTCAATCAATAGATTGGGGTTTTCTTCTATCCCGTTGCCCATTACCAACATGTCTGCACCTGCCTTAAGGCTGGTCAATGCTTTCTCTACTGAATCTATACCTCCACCAATGATTAGTGGAACATCAATTGATTTACGGACAGAGGCAATCATTCTGGGGCTGATGGGATATTTGGCACCGCTTCCGGCATCCATATAAATCAATTGTAAGCCCAGCATCTCACCTGCCATAGCTGTACAAACCGCTACTGAGTATTTATCAGCAGGAATTGGCACGGTATTACTCATATAGGAAACGGTGGTCCTGTTGTCACCATCAATCAATAAATATCCGGTGGGAAGGATTTCCAGATTACTGCGCTTCAAAATTGGCGCAGCAATGACCTGTTGACCAATCAAAAGTTCCGGGTTCCTGCCTGAGATTAATGAAAGGAACAGTACAGCATCGGCTGAAACATCAATATGCATGGTGCTACCAGGAAACAATACCACCGGCAGTTGGCTGTGGCTTTTTATTAACTGAACCACATGATGTAAATTATTACCCGTCAGTAAGCTTCCTCCTACAAACAGGAAATCCACCTTATTCTCAACCGCAATATTGATCAATTTGATTAAGCTCCCTGAATCATTAATTGTATCAGGATCGATTAACAGCGCAAATGACTTAAGACCTGCGACCCTTCTTTTGTTGAGCGTCTCCAGTATCTTCTGTTTAATCTTCATTAGAACTATTTTCTTTAACGAATTCCTTTAGTTTCTTAAATGCAAGAGCCAACAAAAATAAAGCAATTTGCTCTTTAATTTTTATTACTATTGGAGATGACTCCCGCACCCTTACCACGGTTCGGACCTCCTCATCAGTTACAGAATCCTCATCAGAAGATCCTCGAATTAGTTTAGTTAACTTGTATGCTATATACAACGACCCTCCTATGTATAGGATATTTTTGCCAATCTTTTCCAGATCAAACTTCAATCGATTAAGATCTGACGTCACCGCTGACTTGTATTGGCTGGACTTCCGATATAACTCCTTTTTCCTAGTGGCTACTGCCTTTGACTTCAGATGCTCTTTCATTTTTTTTGTTGTTTGAATCTTCAACTATGCGGTCGGTTATAGCAACAATCTGACCATTGTACCAACTAGTTTTCCTAATAATCAGAACGATCATCCATAATAAAAAGAAGAAACCAGCCAAAATTACAAATCCAAGGTAACCACTACTCAATATTTGATTTAGGTAAAGGGCCAATGCTACACTAATAAAAATAAAGAACAGGGTGCCAAACAGCACCTTCACTATGAGCGTCAATAGTTTTGCTACCACCCGAACAGACTCTTCTTTAAGCTCAAGCTTTACTATCTCTACCCTGGTTTCGATAAAACCCACCAGGTGATCCATCAAGCGATCAATATTGAATAATGATTTAGGACTCATCAATGTTCATAGATTTTAGCCTTGGTTAAACCCGGATTATGCACCAGAAATCTATTCCCAGCCATAACTGACTAGCACCTGCGCTGACCGCGTGCCGCTAAAGCTTCAGCGGTGAGGCAAGCTTCGGCGCAAGCGTTACGAAGTCTAAGGCATAAACCGGGTTAAAGTTAAAAATATATCTTAAAATCTACGAATTAATGATCAGACTGCTCCTCGAAATATCTGAGTATTTGAAACACCAATCAGAAAGCCATTTCAAATTGAAGCCTGAATTGCAGGAAATCGCTTCCTTGAAGCCGCTCACGATAGATAAAGTCCGATTGCACTTTCAAATTATGGTTTTTGAAGTATCTAGATAGGCCTATGGTATATTCATCGGTATCGTTAATTCCTGAATATAGCCCGGAGTCAGATCTAACATTGGCGTATCTAAGACCCAATTCCAGATTGTTTTGAAACAAGTATCCTCCCTGGGGCACAAACCCGGTACCGGTAGCGTACTTCAAATCTCCGAACTCTGTTGATGCCACTATATTGTCGGCAGCAGATTTATGAGCATATTCCATTTGAAATGAGAGACCATTGTATTTCGGGATGGCATCCAGAAACACTGTATGAAGATCATTGGTAATTTGATTCCCAAGCTATCAATCATGAAAAGCCCCAACTGTCCACGTTGTATTGCGGTTTAGGAGACAGCGCGAATCCATCAAATTTTAATCTGGCCCTCCTAATCAAGAATTGATCGTTCCACTTATCTGTTTCGAGGTTTAATACGCCCAGATATAGCGTTTGAAAACGTACCCCCATCTTGAGACTAAAAGCTCGAATCTTTAGCAATAACCCGTAGTCCATCACCAAATGTCTTGTAGGTGACGCTTTGAGCATTTATATTGGAGTGAAAAATAGTATTGAGCATAGGGAAATACTCCAATGAATCACACTCCTTGTCAAAGGACCTTTTAACAGATTCGGCATTGATACCGCATATTTTAAGAAATAGCTGCAAATGTAACAGTTGTCTGCTCATAATTTTCCTAGAGTAACCAAACAATTTGTTAACAGTTACTTAACATGTTTAATATTATCTTTCCATACATTTGTCGGGTGCAAGGTAGATTAGCTCAATTGTTATCAAAATAAAACAGATAAGATGAATTTCGGATTATTTGACTTTCTGACACTACTAGGTGCTCTTGGCTTCTTCATTTATGGTATGAAGATAATGAGTGAAGGGATTCAGAAAATTGCTGGTGAACGTTTGCGACAAATCCTGGGCGCCATGACCCAGAACAGGTTCCTGGGGGTATTTACCGGATTTTTGATTACAGGTTTAGTTCAATCCTCTTCGGCCACTACGGTAATGACCGTTAGTTTTGTAAATGCCGGATTATTGTCTTTGATGCAATCTGCAGGCGTAATGATGGGTGCCAACATTGGAACCACAGTTACCGCCTGGTTTTTGGCAATACTTGGGTTTAAAGTAAAAATAGCAACTATTGCACTTCCCTTAATAGCGTTTGGGATTCCTTTGATGTTCTTCAAAAAACAGTCCCTGAAAAACTATGGGGAGTTTATAGTGGGTTTTGCCCTGCTTTTTCTTGGCCTCGATGAACTAAAGAGTGCTGTTCCTAACTTCAAAGGAAATCCGGAAGCATTGAATTTTGTTTCTAACTTTGCAGACATGGGGTGGTTCACCTCCCGACTAATATTTATTGGTATTGGCACCCTATTAACTATTTTCATTCAATCTTCCAGCGCAGCCATGGCACTTACCCTGGTAATGTGTAATGAAGGTTGGATACCTTTTGATATGGGTGCAGCTATGGTATTAGGAGAAAATATCGGTACCACCATTACTGCTGAAATTGCTTCGTTGGTAGGTAACGTACATGCCAAACGTTCCGCACGCATCCATTCCATGTTCAACATTATTGGTGTTACCTGGATGTTTTTTATGCTGCCGGTTTATCTAATGCTCATTGAAAAGGTCATGGTGAGCAGCGGCATTGGTGACCCATTTACCAACCCGAATTCCGTACCCATAGCCCTTTCCTACTTTCACACCGCTTTTAACCTGTCCAACGTACTGCTACTCATTGGATTTGTACCACTTTTGGTCAAGCTGGCCACTAAATTAGTCCCAGCCAAAAGCGATGAGGACGAAGAGTTTCATCTGGAATATATTGGAACTGAAATCATGCGAACTGCTGATTTATCCTTAGAAGAAGCCAAAAAAGAAGTTGCAAAATTCGGAAAGACCACCAGTAAAATGTCCAGGCTGTTGCAAAGCTTACTCTATGAAAAGCGTGAAGAGAAGCAGCTCAAACTGCAGGAACGAATTAAAAAGTATGAGGAGATTACCGATAGGATGGAAGAAGAAGTTGCCACTTACCTGGTTAAAGTAAGTGAGGGCCGCCTCAGTGAAGGGGCTTCAATTCGAATGAGAAGTATTCTTAGCATTGGTAATGATCTGGAAAGTGCAGCTGACAGATTTTATCAGATTTCTGAAAACCTGGGCCGTAAAGCCCGTAAAGACATCGTTTTTACCGCTGTACAGAACGAGCAGCTACAAAGTATGTTTAATCTGGTGGATGAAGCGTTGGTGATTATGCTTGAAAACCTTAACAATGAATATCAGAAAGTATCGATTGTAGTAGCGTTTGAGAAAGAAATGGAGATCAACAAATTCCGAAATAAAAACAGAAAGGCTCATCTCAAAAGTATTGAGAGAAAAGACTACTCCTTGAAAAGCGGAATAATATACAATGAAATATTCTTACTGCTGGAACGTGCTGCCAATCATATCTTAAACGTTACCAGAGCCATAACCGGGGAAGTTAGCAAGGACGATGAAGATGAATCGACTTATTCCACCATAGACAGATAGTCCCAAATCACCCTTTAATATCGAGTTAGAATAATATTGTGCTGCCAAATATAAAGCCAGAATTTTTTCGAACGCTAGAATTATTTTGGTTTGGAATACTTTAATAAGTATATTTTGGTTGGCACTAAACACCTCTTGTATTGGGACTACCAGCCCTAGCAGTAATCGCTATAATCATTTTAATGGTCTTCTGTTTCATAACAGAAGTAATTCCTGTTGATACTACTGCACTATTGGTCATGACGGTGTTGATTTCAACAGGACTGGTGACCCCCCTGGAAGGGATATCCGGATTTGCAAATGAAGCTACTATTACCATTTTGGCCCTTTTTATTATCGGGGCCGGTCTTGATAACTCAGGTGCTATAAATTATCTGGGCAAGAAATTTCAGCGGTTCTTTCTAAATGATGAGTGGGTAGTATTGGCAATTGTAATGCTGATGGTGGGTTTCTTATCTGCTTTTATGAATAATACTGCCATTGTAGTAGTGTTCTTGCCCATATTGCTGCGAATATCACGGGTTACAGACTTAAGCTCAAATCGCTTGTTAATGACTCTTTCCTTTGCGGCCATGATGGGTGGGGCTTCTACGGTAATTGGTACATCCACTAATTTACTGGTAAGTAGTTTAGCTGTTCAGCATGGTTTTGAAGGTTTTAAAATCTTCGAGTTTACTCCTTTAGGTATAATTCTTTTTCTGGCATTTTTTATATTTATGTTAACCATTGGACGATTCTTAATCCCCAATAGAAAACCAGCTGCTTTATCCAGTACTTATCAGCTAAAGGATTTCGTAACTGAATTTGTGGTACCCGACGACTCTCCAATGATAGGGAAGACCTTGAGAAGTTTACCGTTTTTTAACGATCCTGATGTAACAGTCATTGAAGTAATCAGAAAAGGAAAAACTTTGTGGTTGCCGCGAGGCAATGAGTTAATGCAGGCAAAAGACACCATTCTTATAAAAGGAGGAGTTGACGATATCGTTAATATCAAAACTTTACAAGGGCTTACTTTCCCAGAGGACTTCAGTCAGATCGACCGTGATCTGGACAGCGGTGAATTGGCATTAGCCGAAGTAATGGTGCTGCCAAATTCTAAAATTGTTGGTCGCAAAATGAAGCGGATTGCTTTCAATGAAATCTACAATGCGGTACCTCTGGCAGTAAAGAAAAAAGGAGGAATATATTCTGGCAAACAAGCCAACTACAGGCCTCAAATAGGTGACACCATATTATTGGAAACTCAAAAAGACAACCTTGGCTTCCTGAATAATCATCAGGATCTTGGTTTATTATATGAGCATAGTCGGCAAATGTTTGATCAACGGAAGATTATTTTTTCCTTTATTGTGGTGGCATTGGTGGTACTACTGGCAGCATTCGATCTGGTGCCAATTCTAACCAGCAGTTTGATTGGCTGTGTGTTGATGTTACTTTCAAAAACTGTGAGTTTACAAAAGGCCTATCAGTTTGTGGAATGGAAAGTAATCTTTCTTTTAGCAGGACTCTTACCGTTGGGAATTGCTATTCATAATACCGGCCTGGATCAAATTGTTGGGGATGCCATCTATGACCTCACGCAAGGCTGGCCGGTTCAGCTAACCATCTCATTGCTATTCCTGATCACAGTGGTTTTAACCAGCGTGATCTCAAATCAAGCTACGGCCATTTTAATGGTACCGGTTGCGATATCACTGGCAGTAGATATGGGCATGGCTCCCAAACCATTCCTGTTAACCGTCCTTATCGCTGCAAGCACCTCATTTATTACCCCTATTGGGTATCAAACAAACACGCTGATATACGGTGCTGGCAATTTTAACTTTATGGATTTCGTCAAAGTGGGAGGGGTACTCACATTGCTAATCTGGTTACTGGCATCATTTCTGATCCCCCTATTTTACTTCTAGTGTCTATGTCAATGTTTAAATGACGGGTAAGGCTTTGACACTAGTTACCCTGATTGAGCTCATTCACAGCCAGCCAGGCCATCAATCCCGCCCCCACCTCAAGGGCATCTTCATCAATATCAAAGGTAGAGGTGTGTACCGGTGATTTTATCCCTTTGGCTTCGTTTCTAACTCCAAGTCGATAGAAGCAACCATCCACTTTTTCAGAATAATAGGCAAAATCTTCAGCCGCCATCCAAATATCCAGATCAAGCACATTCTCTTTTCCCAAATAATCTTCAGCTTGCCTCCTGGTGCGACTGGTTAACTCCGGATTATTCATCAGATATGGATAACCACGCAGGATCTTGATCTCACAGCTACCTCCCATTGCCTCTGCAGTACCATTAGCAATTTTAAGTATTAATTCCCTGGCATGAGCTCTCCATTTTTCATCCATGGTCCGGAAGGTTCCTTCAAGCTTTACCATATCAGGTATTATATTGGTGGCACCTTCAGCAGTAACTTTGCCAAAGGATAAAACCGACGGCGTTTTAGGATCCGCATTTCTGCTAACCACCTGTTGCAAGGCCACCACAATATGACTGGCTATTAAAACCGGATCAACATTCAGGTTGGGCATAGCTCCATGGCCGCCTTTGCCCTTTACAGTAATATATATTTCATCAGAACTGGCCATGTACATCCCTTGTCTAAAGCCTACTTTGCCAGACTCTATTAATGGCATTACATGTTGCCCAATGATTTTGTGCACTTCAGGGTTCTGAAGAACTCCTTCTTTTATCATGATGGAGGCGCCACCGGGCAACTTCTCCTCTCCTGGCTGGAAGATCAGCTTTACTGTTCCCTCAAATGAGCCCCTCACTTTCTGCAGGATACTTGCCGTACCCAATAGGCTTGCAGTATGGACATCATGCCCGCAAGCATGCATTACCCCCGAATTTGTGGATTTGTAGGGTACATCGTTGGTCTCTTGAATCGGAAGGGCGTCCATATCTGCCCTCAATGCCAATGTCTTTAACCCGGGATTCTTGCCATGAATATAAGCCACGATTCCAGTATCAGCTATACTGATAGGCTCTAATCCAAACGAGCGTAGCTTTTCAGCTACAAATGATGCGGTATTAACTTCTTTAAATGACAACTCCGGATGAGCATGAAGGTGTCTACGCAACCCAACCAGCTCACTAGCCTGGTCAGCTGCTTGTTCTTTGATGGTTTCTTTTAAAACAGTCAATTTACTCTAATTTTAGTGGGTATTACAATGGCATCTGGAAACTCCTTTAGTAGTTCCGCGTAGACATTCTGAGCCTCCAACCTATCCCCGAATGATCCAACACGAACTTTATATATTGGTTGCTGGTATTTTGTTTTGGGTCTCGATGTTGGTAGGGTCTTGTATACTTGTGCCTTTGCTTGTGACGCCTGTTCTCTACTTGTTCCCGAATACACCTGGATGGTGAAACCCGGGGCTGTGATGGAAGTTTTATTATAGTTGGTAATGTCTTTCAACTTACTATCTATTTCAGCAGTTTGATCATGCGTCGGGGTCACATCTTCTGGTATATTATCCTTTGGGTCATCCTCTATAGCAACAGCCTCAACCCGGGGTCGTTGGGTCAAAAGGTCTTCACTATAGCTATTAGTAGTGGTTCTGGATGATAGTAATGTACACCCGGTTATACTAATAAAAACAAGCATCAAGGCACTATTGAAATAATTCATTTCAGCTGTTAATCTTCTACTAAAACGCATTTATTGTTTACTATGTCGTCTTCCACGGTTTTGAACTTAACACCTTTTTTAATATTACCGTCAACATATTGTACGGTAACTCTTTCGTTCCGTCCTGCAACCTTTGTTGATTTTATTGGCAAGGTTTTTTCGGCTGGCTGCCGGTTTCTGGTATCCGGGCTTCGGCCACTCAATAAAGATCCACTATCCGCTTTTGACTCTTGTAAATTCTGTCTGGTTCTTTGCGTTCTTGCTTCTTGGACCTCATTGGACTGCTGCACCGGGAGATCCGCATGCATCAAGAAGGTATTTGTCTCTTCATTTACTTTAGCAATGAATCGTTTGAATAACTCAAATGCCTCAAATTTATATATAAGCAACGGGTCTTTCTGTTCATAGACTGCATTTTGCACAGATTGCTTTAGATCGTCCATCTCCCGTAAATGCTCTTTCCAGGCCTGGTCAATGAAGGCCAGAGTCACCATCTTCTCCATCGAGATGATCAATTCATTACAACCAGTTGCTAAATTTCGCTCCAGATTGGTAACTACACCGATTTGCTTATTTCTGTCAGTGAAAGGAACCACAATATTGTCGACTGTTGCTCCGCGTTCCTTCTCGATGCCTTGAAAAATAGGGTACGCCTTTTCACTTATGGCTTTATTCTTTTGCTTGTAGTGATCATATGCCGTTTGGTAAAGTTGCTCCGAAAGAACTGGGAAATCTATCTTAAGAAACTCTTCCTTGGTTATTGGATAATCCAGAGCAAGTATGCTCAGAACATTTAGTTTAAAGCCATCATAATCCTCCGAATCTTTGGTATTTAGTATAATGTCTTCACAGGTATCATAAATCATGTTCATAATATCAAGCTGCAATCGGTCTCCAAAAAGGGCATTTCTCCTTCTTTTATAGATTACCTCACGCTGCGAGTTCATCACATCATCATACTCCAGTAACCGCTTTCTAATAGCAAAATTGTTTTCTTCTACCTTTTTCTGTGCGCGTTCAATTGATTTGGAGATCATGCTGTGTTGGATCACTTCTCCTTCTTCCAATCCCATACGGTCCATAAGCTTGGCGATCCGGTCAGACCCGAACAAGCGCATTAAATTGTCCTCCAGAGAAACAAAGAACTGTGAACTTCCTTTATCTCCCTGCCTACCGGACCTTCCTCTTAATTGACGATCCACCCGCCGGCTTTCGTGACGCTCAGTTCCAATAATTGCCAAACCGCCTGCCTCTCTGGATTCCTGGGTTAGTTTTATGTCAGTACCCCTTCCTGCCATATTAGTTGCAATGGTCACATTTCCAGAACGACCGGCACTTGCAACTACTTCAGCTTCACGCTGATGCTGCTTTGCGTTAAGTACCTGATGTTCAATATTACGCATCCCCAACATTTTGCTAAGAAGTTCAGAAATCTCCACCGAAGTGGTCCCTACCAATACCGGTCTTCCTTCTTTGGTTAATTCATGAATCTCAGCTGCTACCGCGTTGAACTTTTCACGTACCGTTTTGTAAACTTTATCCTGACGATCGTCCCTGATTATCTGTTGGTTGGTAGGGATAACCACCACATCAAGTTTATAAATTTCCCAAAATTCCCCTGCCTCGGTTTCAGCGGTACCGGTCATTCCGGCCAATTTGTGGTACATCCGAAAATAATTCTGTAAGGTAATGGTAGCGTATGTCTGAGTAGCATCCTCCACTTTTACATTTTCCTTGGCTTCAATAGCCTGATGCAACCCATCCGAATAGCGTCGACCCTCCATAACCCGTCCGGTTTGTTCATCGACAATCTTTATTTTTCCATCCACTAAAATGTACTCTACATCTTTTTCAAATAAGGTATAGGCTTTAAGCAATTGATTTGTGGAGTGAATTCGTTGTGCTTTTTCGGAATAGTCTCTGATCATTTCTTCTTTCCTGACCAGAAGATCTTTCTCCTTTATGTTTTCCTCATTTTCCAAAGCAGCTATTTCTTCACCGATGTCAGGAAGAATAAAGAATTTTTGATCTTCACCTTCGCCAGTAATAAGATCTATCCCTCTTTCAGTTAACTCTATATTGTTGTTTTTCTCATCGATGGTAAAATAAAGTGGCTCATCCGCTTCAGGCATCATTTTCTGGTTGTCCTGAAGGTAGAAATTCTCTGTTTTTTGTAGGATTTGGCGCATCCCTGTCTCACTAAGAAATTTTATCAATGGCTTATACTTGGGTAAACCTCGGTATACCCTAAATAAAGATAACCCTCCATCATTGTTTTCTCCTGAAGCTATCAGCTTCTTTGAATCAAGTAAGAATTGAGCGGCTAGTTTTTTCTGAGCGTCAACCAGCTTGGCAATCCGTGGCTTTAAATCGTAGAACTCATGCTCATCCCCTTTTGGAATGGGGCCGGAGATTATCAACGGAGTCCTGGCATCATCGATCAATACGGAATCTACCTCATCCACCATGGTAAAGTGATGCTTACGCTGTACCAATTCCTTTGGGTCACGAGCCATGTTGTCTCTTAGATAGTCAAACCCATATTCATTGTTGGTTCCGTAAGTAATATCGGCCTTATATGCTTGTCGTCTTTCCTCAGAATTTGGCTGGTGCCTATCAATACAATCTACCGTTAAGCCGTGGAATTGAAATATTGGAGCCATCCACTCACAATCTCGCTTGGCCAGATAGTCATTTACAGTAACAATGTGTACTCCCCTGTCTGCCAAAGCGTTCAAATATGCCGGGAGGGTAGCCACCAGGGTTTTCCCCTCACCAGTTGCCATCTCAGCAATAGTTCCTTGATGCAAGACAATACCACCAATAAGCTGCACATCATAGTGTAGCATCTCCCATGTGATTTCAACCCCACCTGCTATCCATTTGTGGTGCCAAATAGCCTGCGACCCCTGGATCTCAACATTGTCAACTTTTGCAGCCAACGCCTTATCCTCTATAGTGGCGGTTACTGTCAGTTTGTGATTTTCTTTAAATCTTCGTGCTGTTTCTTTAACAATCGCAAAGCCTCGGGGCAATACCTCCATCAAAACCTCCTCCAGGGATTCATTTCTATCATCCTCCAGAGCATCAATTGCTTTGAATACTCCCTCCTTTTCATGAATATCCATATCAGGATTATTCGATACCTGCTTATTAAATGCGGAAATTTTGGCATCAATTTCTGAAAGGGCACTGGTGATAGTTTCCCTTACTTTGGTGGTTTCACCTCGTAGATCATCATCACTGATATTTTTAAATGAATGATATATCTCATTGATCATTCCTACATATGGAAAGACCTTCTTAATATCTTTATCTGATTTGGTTCCAAAGACCTTAGCAAATCCTTTGCTAATAAAATCTAGCATGGCAAAAAATGTTGATTTCTTAAATTTAAACGGATTTTTATGTAATACTGAAAGCAGGCAACAAAAACTGTACTATGGTTGGTATAATATGTCAAAATGGCTGAATTACCTGAATCTGGAACTAGTGACAAGTCAAGGCTAAACCTTTGACTTGTCATTAGTATTCTAAAACACCTTCAAATACTTTTTCTGCCGGGCCACTCAAATACACCTCAGAGTAACCTCCATTAGAATCTTTATCAAACGAAACTTGGAGCATTCCCCCTCCAGTTTTAATAATTACCGGACTCTCAAAACCTCTGGTGGCCATCACCAAAGCCACGGCGGTTACGCCAGTTCCACAGGACAATGTCTCGTCTTCCACTCCTTTTTCGTAGGTCCGGACCAAAACCTCACCCTCCTGAGCTTCTACAAAATTCACATTGACACCGTTTGGTTGATATCTACTACTATCACGTATGTTCTTACCTTCAACCGGGACATCCATCACGGACAATTCAGTAACCAGCTTAACATGATGTGGAGCGCCTGTATTGACAAAATACCCCTCCTCCATTTGACTCAGGGTTTTGACATTCTGCATTTTAATATAGATTTTGCCCTGCTCTATGTGCCCATCATGAGGACCATCGAAAGCGAGAAAAGTACATTTATCCGCGATCAGTCCCAGGGATTTTGCAAATTTTACCGCACAGCGACTCCCGTTTCCACACAGACTTTGTGAGCCATCAGGATTGAAATACAACATTTCAAAATCGTGCTCTTTGTGTTCCCTGAGCAATATTACTCCATCCGCACCAATCCCGAATTTACGATTGCACCAATTTTGTATCAGATCCAGGCGAGTTTCATCGAATGATTTCCTTCTGTCGTCAATCATTACAAAATCATTTCCTGTTCCCTGATATTTGTGAAACGCTAGTGTAGGCATATTGCAAAGATAAAATACCACCCGATATTAGGTGAATAAAGGCCAGATTTCTATACCGCCGAGGTATAGTCGTAAATCTGAACCCGGTCCCAAAGGTGTTGACAGGTTTCCACAAATTTCAAGTGCACTGGATGAATTTGATATTCTTCGTGGTCATCCATACTTTCGAAAGTCGTATAATAGGCAAAAGAATAGCTATCATCTACCACATCCCTGGGAGGCGTAATTGCTGGAATACCAAAGTGACCTGATTTTATTGATCCAATAGTGAGTAGCTCCTTCAACCCTTTCTCCAGTTGATCACTGGCATCGCGATTGAGTGGTTCCTTTAGCCAAAAGTAAACTTGATGAGTAAGCATATATTATAACTAACGATTTACGATTTACGATTTACAATTTACTGCCGGCAATTTACGTTTTGACTGAATGATTTTCGTACTAAGTCGTACATATGTTTACCCTTCGGATTCGAAATTCTACTGTTCTATTATTCGCACTATATCCAAAAAAAAGGCCTATTCTTATCGAACAGGCCTCAGATCTATAATAAATATCTAACTTAGATTTTCTCCTTGATCCTTGCAGCTTTTCCTTGTTTTCCTCTCAGGTAGAATATTCTTGCTCTTCGTACTTTTCCAGACCGAATCAGTTCAATTTTATCAAGGTTTGGGCTTAGAATTGGGAAAATTCGCTCAATACCAATCCCGTTTGATACTTTTCTCACTGTAAAAGTCTCTCCATTGGTGTTTGGGTTTTTCCGTTGAATCACAGTACCACGAAATTGCTGTACTCGTTCTTTACCGCCTTCGCGAATCTTAACGTGCACGTTTACGGTATCACCAGCTTTAAAATCAGGATACTTTTTCCTTGCTTCTGCGTACTCACTTTCCACCAATTTTATTAGGTCACTCATCTCACTAGTTTCAAAAATGGAATGCAAATATAGGAAGATAATTATGAATTAGAAATTATGAATTAGAAATTATGAATTGGTGGGGTGAGATCAGAGTTTGCAGGGCGAGTTCCGAGCATCTCCAACACCGAACATCCAATAAGAAAGGGCCTGTTCAATTGTTCAATTGCTCCCCTTGTTCTCTTTATCCGGCCTCCGTTGCTCAGTACGCTTTATTGACTGTTCAAAACGCCATTTATCTATCTCCTTTTCATGGCCACTCAATAATATTTTTGGTACTTCCATCCCCCGAAAGTCAGCAGGGCGTGTGTATACCGGAGCGGCCACCAGGCCGTCTTGAAAGGAATCTGACAATGCACTGCTTTCATTGGAAAGCACTCCTGGTAGTAACCGGATTACGGCATCCGAGAGCACCGCAGCAGGCAGCTCCCCACCTGACAACACATAATCTCCAATGCTTATTTCGCGGGTGATAAAATGCTCACGAATTCGTTCGTCAATCCCTTTATAGTGTCCGCAAATAATAATCATGTTCTCTACCAGGCTTAGTTCATTGGCCATGGCCTGGTTAAACGATTTGCCATCAGGGCTCATATAAACAATTTCCTGATACTTCCTTTCCTTTTTTAGATGCTCCAGACAGTTTACTATGGGTTCAATCATAAGCACCATACCGGCTCCACCTCCAAACGCATAGTCATCTACCGTTTTATGCTTATTTACAGAATAGTCTCGAAGGTTATGGATCTTCAGATCCACCAATTTTTTATCCTGGGCTCGTTGTACAATGGAGTGGTGTAAAAAGCTATCTAAAAGAGAAGGCAATACAGTGACGATGTCGATACGCATATATATTGAGATTTTAGTCTCCAAGATATACTTCTAACAGGCCATCTGGTAATGAGACCTGAACTCTTTGATGTTCTCGATCAAAACCAAGCACGATCTCTTGGGTGTAAGGAATCAACACCTCATGTTCTTGGTAATCCATCACTAATAGTACCTGGGAAGAATGATGATAAATTGAAACCACTAGTCCAAGCTCACCTAGATGATGATCTACTACTTTGCAATTTACCAGTTCATGAAAATAAAAGTCCGCTCCTTCTAAAGGTGTGAGAAAACTCAATGGCAAGTACAATGCACTGCCGGTCAATTTATCGGCCTGACTCAATGAAGTGACCTCTTCGAACTTCACGACTGCTTTAGACCCTTTTATTTTAAGGTGGTCAACGAAAAAAGGAACCAGTGTATTTTCTCCTTTCGCAAGTAGAAACACTGATTCCAGATCTTTATAGTTTTCCGGTAGATCGGTATCGAGGAACACATGAACCTCACCATTAAGTCCATGGGTGCCAGTTATATAGCCTAGCTGAAAACAAGCATCAATCTTCATGATGCCTCAAAATTTATTTTTTGTCCTCAGATGCAGGAGAATCCTCTGCAGCAGGTTTGTCATCATCAGACTCTTTAGTAGCCGAAGGCTCTTCTGTAGCTGCAGGCTCTTCTGTAGCCGCAGGCTCTTCTGTAGCCGCAGGCTCTTCTGTAGCCGCAGGCTCTTCTGTAGCCGCAGGCTCTTCTGTAGCCGCAGGCTCTTCTTTAGTTGCCTCCTCTGTAGCAGCAGGGGTTTCTGTAGCCGCAGGCTCTTCTGTAGTTGACTCCTCTGTAACAGCGGGAGCTTCTTCAGCCGCAGGCTCCTCTTCTGTAGTTGTTTCCTCAGTGGCAGCAGGCTCTTCTGTAGTTGCTTCCTCAGTGGCAGCGGGAGCTTCTTCGGCCGCAGGCTCCTCTTCTGTAGTTGCTTCTTCAGTGGCAGCAGGCTCTTTAGTAGCCGTAGGCTCTTCTGCAGTTGCTTCCTCAGTGGCAGCGGGGGCTTCTGTAGCCGCAGGCTCCTCTTCTGTAGTTGTTTCCTCAGTGGCAGCGGGCTCTTCTGTAGTTGCTTCCTCAGTGGCAGCGGGGGCTTCTGTAGCCGCAGGCTCCTCTTCTGTAGTTGCTTCTTCAGTGGCAGCAGGCTCTTCTGTAGCCGTAGGCTCTTCTGCAGTTGCTTCCTCAGTGGCAGCGGGGGCTTCTGTAGCCGCAGGCTCCTCTTCTGTAGTTGCTTCTTCAGTGGCAGCAGGGGCTTCTGTAGCCGCAGGCTCTTCTTTAGTTGCCTCCTCTGTAGCAGCAGGGGCTTCTTCAGCCACAGGCTCTTTAGTAGTTACCTCCTCTGTAACAGCGGGGGTTTCTTCTACTGTTGCCTCAGCTGGCGCATCTTCTGCAGCAGGTGCTTCAGCTTCCGCTATTGCTGCTGCGACCTTACTTCTAATTGCCTCGGTACGCGCTTCTTTAACTTTTTTCTCAGCTTCAAACCTTTCTTTATCCCTGGTGGCCTGATCTTTGCGCAGTTGATCAACCTTAGCAGTCACCTTGGCTTCTTTATCATTTACCCAAGCTTCAAGTTTTTTATCTGCAGCCTCTTGGGTGATGGCTCCTTTGTTTACTCCTATCTGTAAATGCTTTCTTAGCATTATACCTTTCAGAGCAAGCATGGCCCTTACCGTATCCGTTGGTTGTGCACCTTTCATTATCCAGTCAAATGCTTTATCCTCCTGAAGTCGAATAGTAGCAGGGTTGGTATTTGGATTGTAAGTGCCTATTTTCTCAATAAATCGACCATCTCGTGGTGATCTGGCGTCTGCTATGACCACGTCATATAATGCCAGTTTCTTGCGTCCTCGACGCGCTAATCTAATTTTTACAGCCATTTTCGAATTTTTCTATGTGGATCTCGTCCGTTTTTAAGGTCTGCAAAGGTAATTTATATATTGGTTATAGCAAAACGTGGTATGAGTTATAAATTATAAGTTTATGCCTCGCCTGCCGGGAGGCAGGAATTATGAGCGCTTTCCGAATGAAACGACCTAAGCTAAAGATAGCACTAATGCCTATTGATTGGATCCTGGAAATGTGCGGGGCACTGCTCCTTACTTTAACTTGGTACTACCTCCTGGTGTCGTGTCAAGCATAATTTAATCACACCAAGCCTTGTTCTTTTTGTCCCATACCTGCCAGCCGCAGGCAGGCTGCTTTAAAAAATACTCACGTAGCTATGGCTATGCTCATATTTTTTGTATTGTCTGGAACAAAAATACCTGTGGCTTACCCGACACATTACACTTGACACAACAGCTAGCCGAATATGGCAATATTCTTAAGTTTATTGGCTTTGACTTGCATACTTTCAATTGTTATTATGATTTTGAAAAAATAAGCCAATTCATCTCTAATTAATTTTACAGTCCCAGCATGCCCTGTGCTGTGGTCGGTTATATTTACACATATTTACGTTTTGCCCTAGAATCTTACATAAGTAAAATCTAATATTCGGTTAAGCGATTTTTCTAATTGCCAACCCTTTTTTACCTTTGGCTAACCGTTATTTTTTCTTGCTATGAACCAGTACTCATACATGTCCAATGCTCATGGTGCTTATATCGAGGAGCTCTACAAAGCTTATCAAAAAGATCCTCAATCAGTAGATGCTAGCTGGCGTCAATTTTTTGAAGGGTATGACTATTCAGAAGGACAGGGCTTACCATCTGCAACAGATTCCAATGCCTATAAGGAAGTCCAGGTACGTTACCTGATCCATGCCTATAGAAGCAGAGGTCATTTAAAGTCAGATACCAACCCGGTGAGAACCCGGCTTGATCGCAGGCCACGGCTCAGCTTGTCCGATGTCGGGTTAACAGAGGCTGACCTGGATCTGGAATTTGATGCAGGGATCGCAATGGGCATCGGGCGTACCAAATTAAAAGACATTATTGCCGCATTAGAGTCCATATACCTGGGGCCAATTGGTTTCGAGTATATGTATATACGGGAACCCGAAGTTTTTGAGTGGTTTGAAAAAAAGTGTGAATACGAAGCATTAAACTTCAAACTTACCTCCGACGAAAAACAAAGAATTCTCTTTAAACTCAATGAGGCAGTGGTATTTGAAAACTTCCTACACACTAAATACATTGGTCAGAAGCGATTTTCATTGGAAGGGGGTGAGACCACCATTCCGGCCTTAGACGCAATAATAAATCATGCTTCGGAACTTGGTGTCGAGGAAGTAGTTATTGGTATGGCACACCGGGGACGACTGAATATTCTGGCCAACATAATGGGCAAAACCTACGAGCAGATTTTTAGCGAGTTTGAAGGAACTCAGCCCGACCTGACTATGGGTGATGGTGATGTAAAATACCACATGGGATTTTCCAGTCAGGTTACGACACCCTCCGGGAAAATAGTACAGTTGAAGTTATCTCCAAATCCTTCCCATTTAGAAGCAGTGGATCCGCTGGTTCAGGGGTTTGCCCGTGCAAAGATCGACAAGCAATACGATAAAGATGAAGACAAAGTTCTTCCCATCTTGATCCATGGCGATGCTGCAATAGCAGGTCAGGGTGTAGTCTATGAGGTGGCACAAATGTCAAAACTAGCGGGTTACACCACAGGGGGAACCATCCATTTTGTTATTAATAATCAAGTTGGTTTTACCACCGATTTCGACGAAGCCCGTTCAAGTATCTACTGTACGGACGTAGCCAAGACCATTGATGCCCCTGTATTGCATGTAAATGGAGATTACCCGGAGGCGGTAATATTTTGCACCAAACTGGCAGTTGAATTTCGCACAAAATTCAATCGGGACATCTTTATTGATATGGTTTGTTACAGGAGACATGGCCACAATGAAAGCGACGAACCAAAGTTTACCCAACCCTCACTTTATAACATCATCTCCAAGCACCCTAACCCCAGGGAGGTTTACAACAAGAGACTTATTGAGCGGGGAGATGTGGATGCCAAGCTGGCAAATGGTATGGATAAAGAATTTCGGTCTTTGTTACAAGACCGTTTGAACCAGGTGAAGCAACAACAATTGCCTTATCAATACCAGAAGATGGAAGAAGAATGGCGCAGCTTACGTAAATCAAATCCGAAAGATTTTGATAAGTCACCAGCCACCGGGATCAAAGCATCGGTAGTAAAGCAGGTTGGCGAAGCATTGACCAAGCTTCCAAAAGGGTTCAAGCCCATCAAACAAATTGAAAAGCAGCTCAAGCAACGTCAGGAGATGTTTTTTGACAAGAAGGAATTGAATTGGGCTGCTGCGGAATTACTGGCTTACGGATCTTTATTATTAGAGAATAAAGTAGTAAGGCTTTCCGGCCAGGATAGCCGTCGGGGCACTTTCTCACACAGGCATGCGGTACTTCGTGATGCACAAACCAATGAACCTTATTCCAGTCTGGATTTTATTGCCGATGACCAGGAGAAATTCGATGTCCATAATTCCCTTCTCTCTGAATTTGGCGTGCTGGGATTTGAGTTCGGCTATGCTATGGCCAATCCCAATGCGCTGGTAATCTGGGAAGCTCAATTTGGAGACTTTGCCAACGGAGCACAAGTAATGATTGACCAATTCATTACCGCCAGCTATACTAAGTGGCATCGTATGAATGGTCTCACTTTGCTATTGCCACATGGATATGAAGGTCAGGGACCTGAGCACAGTAATGCCCGCCCAGAACGATTTCTCCAAATGGCAGCCGGATGGAACATGTTTGTAACCAACATTACCACACCAGCCAATTTATTCCATGCCATGAGACGTCAATTGGCATTACCTTTCAGAATGCCATTAGTGATCATGTCACCAAAATCTTTATTGAGACACCCCAAAGTGGTTAGTCCAATCTCCGAATTTACCAAGGGTCGGTTTAAGGAAATAATTCCAGACGATTATGCAATACCGGGCAAGGTGAAGAAGGTACTGATGTGTTCTGGTAAGATTTTCTATGAACTTCAGGAGGAACAACTAGAGAAAAAGCGACAGGATGTAGCCATTATCAGATTGGAACAAATGCACCCTTTCCCTAAAAAACAAGTGATGGCAGAGCTGAAAAAGTATAAAACCAATCACATCCATTGGGTTCAGGAGGAGCCTGAGAATATGGGTGCCTGGGCTTTTATCTTGCGCTCTTTCCGAGAAGTGAAGAAGGACATTATCTCCAGAAGGGCCACCGCATCTACAGCTACCGGGTTCCATAAGGTGCACCAAAAAGAACAACAAAACATTATAGACCGCGCTTTTTCATAGCCTCAATCAAAATAACCATGAGTTTAGAAATAAAAATTCCCAACGTAGGCGAATCAATAACCGAAGTAACCATTAGTCAGTGGCTTAAACAAGATGGTGACTATGTAGCCCTTGATGAGATCATATGTGAGTTGGAATCTGACAAGGCATCCTTTGAACTAAACGCTGAAGCAGCAGGAATACTGAAGATCATAGCCAGGGAAGACGATATTTTGGAGATCGGTGCAGTAGTTTGTGAGATTGACGACAGCGCTGAAAGTGCTAGCAACAGCGTCGAGCAAGAGCAAGATGGTAAAAATGAGATCGAGGTAAAAACTGAGTCGGAGCCCGCAAAAGAGACCTCTGTTGCTGCTACTCCTGCCGTTGCTGACATTATTGAGATGCGGGTTCCTGAAGTTGGGGAGTCAATAACTGAGGTGACGCTGGCTTCGTGGATCAAGAGTGATGGTGATTATGTTGAATTGGATGAAAATATTGCTGATATCGAGTCCGACAAAGCCTCATTTGAGCTTCCTGCTGAGTCAAATGGCACACTTCGCATTGTTGCTAAAGAAGGGGATGTGCTGGAAATTGGTGCTTTGATCTGTAAGATAGAGGTTTCTGAGGCCCCTGTGGCAGCCCCTGAAAATAAGGAAGCAGCTGCCTCGCCGGCCCAGACAGCAAATGCTGGTGAAAACTATGCCAAAGGACACCCTTCGCCGGCCGCAGCAAAGATATTGGCCGAAAAGGGTATTTCACCCAATGTCGTAGCTGGTACAGGAGTTGATGGCAGAATTACCAAGCAGGACGCTCAAGCTGCCCAGCCAGAAGTAGCATCTGTTGAACCGACGAAAGCCTTGGCCGCCGAGTCGGCACCTGTGGTCGCGTCCGGCAATAGAAATCAGCGTAGAGAAAAAATGAGCAGCCTGCGAAAAACCATCGCCCGACGTTTGGTAGCAGCTAAGAATGAAACGGCCATGCTTACTACTTTTAACGAAGTGGACATGAAACCGGTGATGGACATTCGGAAAAAGTACAAGGAGCAGTTCAAGGAGAAAAAAGAAGTTGGGTTAGGGTTTATGTCGTTCTTTACCAAAGCAGTATGTCTGGCCCTTCAGGAATGGCCGGCGGTAAATGCCATGTTGGATGAGCAGGAAATTGTTTATAACGACTTTTGTGATATTTCCATTGCCGTAAGCTCACCCAAAGGATTGGTGGTGCCGGTAATTCGCAACGCTGAAACCCTCAGTTTTGAAGGAATTGAAAAAGAAGTGGTGCGCCTGGCCGTTAAGGCCCGAGAAGGCAAACTAAGCATTGAAGAAATGACCGGAGGCACCTTTACCATTACCAATGGCGGCATCTTTGGCAGTATGTTATCTACACCTATAATTAATCAACCCCAGTCGGCCATTTTGGGCATGCACAATATTGTGCAACGACCGGTAGTGGTTGAAGGTGAGATCGTGGTCAGACCCATTATGTTTGTAGCCCTTTCCTATGACCATAGGGTTATTGACGGCAGGGAATCTGTAAGTTTTCTCTATCGGGTAAAAGAATTTTTAGAAGATCCTGCCCGTATGTTGGTAGGTATATGAAGAACTTATGCAATACGACGTAACAGTAATCGGCTCCGGGCCGGGTGGCTATATAGCAGCTATTCGATGTGCCCAACTAGGAATGAAGACCGCTATTATCGAAAAGTACCCTGCCCTGGGGGGCACCTGCTTAAATGTGGGATGTATTCCTTCAAAAGCATTGTTGGATTCCAGTGAGTACTACCACAAAGCCACTACTGAATTCGAGACCCATGGTATAAAGGGCGGGAAATTCACTATGGATCTGGCTCAAATGGTGAAAAGGAAACAGTCGGTAGTTGATCAAACCACCGGAGGTATCAGTTACCTGATGAAAAAGAATAAGATAGATGTACATACTGGCGTTGGATCTTTGCATGACAAAAACACTATTGTAGTGAGGAGTGCGGAGGGCGAGCGCGTTACCCTGACCAGTAAGTATATTATCATAGCCACTGGTTCCAAACCGGCCAGCTTACCTTTTATCAAGCTGGATAAAAAAAGGGTAATCACCAGCACAGAAGCATTGGAGATCACCAAACTGCCCAAGCATATAATTATCATGGGCGGTGGTGTCATTGGGCTTGAATTAGGGTCTGTGTTTGCCAGGTTAGGCACCAAAATTACTGTGGTTGAACTAATGGATAATATCATTCCTACCATGGATAGTACCTTGGGCAAGGAGTTACAAAAAGTATTGAAAAAACTAGGCTTTGAGTTTCTTTTGGGGCATAAAGTGACTGAAGTTAAAAGTAGTCCACGGCAGGTTAAGGTAACTGCCGAAGACAAGTCCGGGGCCTTGAAGTCGCTCAAAGGAGATTATTGCCTGGTGTCTATTGGCCGTAAACCTTATACGGAAGGGCTTGGACTTGAAAATGTAGGCATAAGCACCGACGATGTTGGCAGGATTTCTGTTGATGAACACCTTAAGACATCCGTGGATAACATATACGCCATTGGAGACGTGATAAAAGGTGCCATGCTAGCCCACAAAGCAGAAGAAGAGGGTGTATTGGTAGCTGAGCAGCTGGCGGGGCAAAAGCCGCATATTAATTACCTATTGATACCTGGAGTAGTTTATACCTGGCCGGAAGTGGCGTCGGTGGGGCATACTGAGGAGGCCCTGAAGGAAGCTAAAATTCCCTACAAAAAAGGAGCGTTCCCTTTTAAGGCATCAGCAAGAGCAAGAGCGAGTATGGATATTGATGGTTTGGTTAAAGTGCTGGCCCATGAGCAAACAGATGAAATACTTGGTGTACATATCATTGGCCCACGGGCTGCTGATATAATCGGGGAAGCGGTGGTAGCCATGGAGTACCGGGCTTCGGCGGAGGATATCTCCAGAATGTCACATGCACATCCCACGTTTTCGGAAGCACTGAAGGAAGCCTGTTTGGATGCTACCGGGGGGAGGGCATTGAATATTTGATGGTGTGCACAATACTGGTCGTAGGACATCCTACGACCAGTATTGTGGCATGGTGAGAAGGAGGAGTTAAAAAATGGAGAACTGTTTTTGATCTGGTCCCGGGTTGGTTGG
>QIMC01000143.1 GCA_003232185.1 Flammeovirgaceae bacterium
TTACCTAATTTTGCCAGTTTTACCGATAACATGAACGGAACCGGCACATTGTTTTTAGCCCCTGGATTCGCAGACATAGGTACATACAATGTCACCGTCACAGCAACAGACAACGGCGGTCTTACTGATAGTGAAAAAATTATCATACAGGTAGTTGGAGAGAATGGGCCTCCAGACTTGGTTGCAATCGGAGATTTAGCAATATCAGAAGGGGAGGCACTTAATGTGGCCCTGTCTGCTTCAGATCCTGATGATGAGATCCCAATATTGTCAATAGAAGGTCAACCAGCATTTTTGACGCTAACCGATAACCAAAATGGAACGGGCAACTTGCTTATTTCTCCTGGGTTTAATGACGCTGGTTCGTATAACGTAACTGTACAAGCCCATGATCCAACTGGTCTGGTGGATCAGGAAACTTTTTTACTTACAGTAATTGATGCAAATGGCCCTCCGTTAGTAACTGTACTAAGTAATATCATTATTGAAGAAGGAAGTTCAACTGAAATTCAGGTATCAGCTAGTGATCCTGATGGAGAAGTACCGGTAATAAGTGCTACCGACTTACCTCCATTTGTGGTATTTTCTAATAATGGAAACGGCACAGGTTCAATTCTAATTGAGCCAGATTTCAATGAATTCGGTGTTTATAATTTTACTATTCGTGCAACAGATGCCACCGGCTTGTATGATGAGAAGAGTGTTAGCTTGCAGGTAACAGAGATAACGGATGCTCCTGAGTGGGTAGTCACTGGAGAAACTTCCAATGCTAATTGTTTAAACGAAAATGGTACCATTTCACTCAACGTTACCGGTGGGTTTGGTGCAGTTTCTTTCGAATGGTCTAACGGAGAGCAGACTATGGACATTACAAACCTATCATCAGGTGTATACACAATTACTATAACTGATCAAAAAAACAACGAATCCATCGAATCATTTACCATAAATTTACAACCCGGACCACAAAAACCAACCATCTCCAGAAATGAAGATATGCTAAGGGCAAGCGAAGCCTTTAGTTATCAATGGAGCTTTGATGGGGAAGAACTGCAAGGGGCCACTGCTCAAACCTTAGAAATCACCTTGGCCGGTGAATATACTGTAGCTATAGGAGACCCATTGGGTTGTTTGGCGAACTCGGATTCTATTGAGATTGAATTTGAGATTAGTACCATTAACTTTTATCCAAACCCCAGTGATGGGAAATTAAGTATGGCAATGGTTCTTATTGAAGACGAAATAGTATCATTCATTCTAATTGACGATTTGGGTCGCGATACACCACTAGGAGTGTTTGACTTGAAAGCTGGCAGGCATAATATTGAACTAACACTGGATGGATCCCTTGCTAATGGCACATACACCATCTTGAGCAATGGTAAGAATTTTCAAACCAATGTTCATAGGATTCTATTAATTAGGTAGATTGAGCCAAATAAACCATAAGTTTTAAGAAATTTTTATGAAAAAAACAGTTTTAATCACCGGAGGTGCTGGATTTTTAGGCTCTCACTTATGCGACAGATTTCTAAACGAAGGTTTCAAGGTACTTTGCATGGACAATCTGTTAACAGGTTCCAAAGAAAATATAGAACATCTGGTGGGTCATGAGGACTTTCAATTTTTATACAACAATGTATCGGAGTACGTTCATGTATCTGGAGAACTACATTACATTCTTCATTTCGCTTCACCGGCGAGCCCCATCGATTATTTAAAAATGCCCATTCAGACGCTAAAGGTAGGGTCACTGGGTACTTTGCACCTGCTTGGTTTGGCAAAGGAGAAAAAAGCTACCATTCTGGTGGCCAGCACTTCAGAAATTTATGGAGATCCTCTAGAGCATCCGCAAACCGAAGATTATTGGGGTAATGTAAATCCGGTAGGCCCCAGGGGGGTGTATGACGAAGCGAAAAGATTCCTCGAGGCTATTACCATGGCCTATCACACATTTCACAACTTGGATACCAAGATTATTAGAATATTCAATACCTACGGTCCCAGAATGCGACTTAATGACGGAAGGGCGTTGCCAGCGTTTATTGGACAAGCACTAAGAGGAGAGGACATTACGGTTTTTGGAGATGGCAGTCAAACCAGATCATTCTGTTATGTGGAGGATCTGGTTGAAGGCATTTTTCGTCTTTTGATATCTGATTACAACCAACCGGTAAATATTGGAAATCCAGATGAAATTACTATTCTGGAGTTTGCAGAGGAGGTAATAAAACTTACCGGATCTAAATCGAAAATCATTTTCAAAGATTTACCAATGGACGATCCAAAACAACGAAAGCCAGATATCACTCGCGCAAAAGATATCTTAAGTTGGGAACCTAAGTTCTCAAGATCTGCCGGACTAGTGCCTACTTTGGAATACTTTAAGAAAAAAGTTGACGGTGGTGAATAAATAAGGAATTGGGTAAAATTTACCTACCAGTGCCTGATAGTACCACCGGTATGGTTTTTAGTAAGATTCTGAAATCCATCCAAATGTTAAAGTTGTCGGTGTAGAACACATCTGTGCTTAGCATAAATTCTTTTTGGCGGCCAGTTACCTGCCATAGACCGGTAATTCCGGGCTTCATCAAAAACCTTCGGTACTGCCACTGTTGATAATCCTGTAATTCGTAGTTAAAATATGGTCTGGGCCCAACCAAACTCATTTCTCCTTTCAGTACATTGAGAAGTTGTGGTAATTCATCAAGACTGTATGTTCTTAAAAATTTTCCAAATACAGTTATTCTTGAGTCGTTGACCAATTTTCCCGTTTGGAGCCCATTTTTACTTCGACTAGTTGCCATTAGAACATGTTCTTCTCCATCGTTGATCTCCATGGACCGAAACTTGTACATTTTGAATAGGACTCCTTCCTTACCCACTCTAAACGAGGTATGAAGGGCCGGCCCTTTGGAGGTTAATTTTACCAATAGGACAATTATCAGAGCAGGTACAAATGCTAGCAGACATAAAATGATGGCTCCAACTAAATCCACCGTTCTTTTATATATGAACTCCAGTCTTTGATTATTTTTACCTATAATAGGGACGGCCAGTGTTTGTTTTTTCTTTTCATAAACTCCTGTGAACATCATGTTGTAATGAGTAGAGCTTATTTTTACAAGTACCGAAGTTTTTTTGCAGTATCGAACCAGTTCCAAGAGCCTTTCTTTAGAGATCTTGTTGATCAAGATACATATTTCATCGGCTTTGAAAGAGGCAGCCCTAATAGCCACATCTTCCGTTCTACCTTCGACGGGATATCCGAATATATTTGATCCGTGCTTAGCATGGTCGTCGTCCAGGAAGATAATACTTTCTATGCTGTTTCGATCATTTACCAACTGAGCTACATACAACTTTGCCGCTTCTCCTGCTCCTAAAATAATTATTCTACGAGGAGGCTTAAGAGTACTTAAACTTTTGATATTTTTGATTAAATATCTGAACAGCATTCTTCCTGTAAAGGAAAAAAATATACCACTTATAGTGAACAATAGGATGAATGCTTTGAAAGTTTCGGTGAGAGTTGAACTGGATATGAAAAATGCAATCATCACAATAATTACATCTGCGTAAAAGAAGGACTTTAATATGTAAAAAAATTGTTTTGCCCGTGTTTGGATAACATGGTGTATATAAAGGCCACTATATAGAAATAGTACCAAAATAATTAATACCAGTGAAGCATAGAAAACAACTTTGTCAAAATTATTGGCAAGGAATCTTTCAGGACCGTACAATCCAACGATTAACTTAGCTCCAATTATTTCATAGCAGGTAAGTAATACCAGCGTAAGTGATACCAGGTCAAAGGTAAGAATAGGAAGATAGCGTTTAAAGGATTGGAACCAAGATACTCCAGCGACCTTTTTTCCATAGGACAAATTTGTGCTATTGAGTCGTATCTGCTCTGGGTAGGTTAAAGTATTTGGTTGGTTAGGAACGCTAACTCCTCCAGTATAATTGTAAAGACCTTGCATTTAGTACATTTATAAAAATATTAATAAACTATCTTAGTACAATACAAATATAAGTGATTTTATTGTATATAACAAATCATAGGTAGAATATAATAATGATAAGTTAATTTTTTGTAATCTGAAGTATCATATCCTTGAAAACAGTATAGTATTAGTTCTATGCGGCAAGTATATCTAATTGATAAAAAGATAGATACGAAAATAATCTGATTGGATTTGAAGAGGACTTATCAGAAGGGCTGATTTTAACAGTTTAATCCTCCTTCGCGTTCGCTTGCGTCAACGCCGAAGTCGGCTACGATGAAGGAGCTTGGCGGACGAGAAGATTGGGTTTAATTCTCTGACGCTTTGCGTCGAAATATTAAAGTAAATTCAACTTAATACCTCGCATGCTCTACGTCGAGGTAGTTTATTGATTGTTTTTAACTTGATTCAAATCTTCTCAAAAGAAGTAACAATTCCTTTGATCAAGGCGCTGCTAAACCCGTGGTGTTCCATCTCGTTTAGTCCCGCGATGGTGCATCCCCGAGGAGTAGTTACCAAGTCTATTTCACGTTCAGGATGCCTTTTTCTTTCCAATACCAGACTCGCCGCTCCCTTTACAGTTTGAGCAGCTACCAGCTCTGCAGTTTTGGCATCAAAACCAATTTCAATTCCACCTTGAATGGCAGCCCGAATAAACCTTAGCGCAAAAGCAATCCCGCATGCCCCCAGTGCAGTAGAGGCATCCATTAATTCCTCATGAATAATAGCAACCTTCCCCAGATGCTCAAATATTGTTTTTACCTCTTCAAATTCCTCTTCTGACTACTAATACAGGTCATAGACTCTTGTATGGCAATAGCCGTATTGGGCATAACCCGAAATATTTTTATTTCCGAACCTACAATGTTTTTAATGTATTCTATTTTGACACCTGTTACCACCGAGATAAGCAGTGGCTTGTGCCTGGCCATCCCATCCTTTATATTCGTCAACACCTCATCAATCTGGTGTGGCTTAACAGCAATTATTACCATCCTAGCTTGGGCGATAGCCGCATTATTGTCTGAGGTAATCTGTGCACCTTGTTGCTCCAATGGTTTTAAATGCTCAATTTTTCGCCTGGTGACAATAATATTTTCTGGATCTGTATACTTCCCTTTTATCAAACCTTGAGCTATAGACCCGCCGAGATTACCACCTCCAATTATTGCAATGGAATTTTTCATAATTTCTAATTTCTAGTTTGTCCGTCACCGCGAATGATCCATTTTTCGGTGATCAATTTTTCAAGGGCAAATGGTCCTCTGGCATGTAATTTCTGAGTTGATATTCCTATTTCGGCACCTAATCCAAAAACACCACCATCAGTAAAACGTGTACTGGCATTGGTATAAACGGCTGCGGCGTCAACCTCGTGTAAAAACCTATCGCATACCTCCTGGCTATCACTGATAATTGCTTCGCTGTGTTTTGAGGAGTAATTTCGAATATGGTCCAGTGCCCCTGGTAATCCATCTACAATTTTTATTGAGCATTTCAAATCAAGAAACTCCTTGCCAAAATCATCTTCAGAAGCTTCCTGTAACCAAGGGTATCCCTCTAAGCTACTATATGCTTCACCGTCTGCCTGTATTTGTACCTTATGTTCTTTAAGTTGATCTGCTAACATAGGTAGAAAAATATTGGACACTTCATGGTCTATTAGCACAGTATCCAGAGCATTACACACACTGGGACGAGATACTTTGGCATTGACCACAATGTCAAGAGCCTTGGAAAGGTTTGCATCTTTATGAACATAAGTGTGACAAACTCCTGCACCGGTTTCAATGGTTGGGACTTTTGAGTTTTCCCTGACAAAGTCAATCAGCTCCTGCGACCCACGGGGAATGATGATGTCGACAAATTGTGATGCACTTAGTAACTCACTCACAAACTTTCGATTTGTAGGTATTAACTGTACCACATTTCGATCCACTCCATACTTTTCCAATACCTGATGAATTAATGATACTAATTTTTTATTGGTGTGGTAGGCGTCTGAGCCACCTCGCAATACACATGCATTGCCAGAACGCAAGCAAAGTGTTGCTACATCAATGGTAACATTGGGTCTTGATTCATAAATGACACCAACTACTCCCAATGGGCAAGTAATTTTTTCTATAACCAAACCATTGTCTAACTCCTGGGTTGACAAACTCTGATGACTTGGATCAGGCAAATTTGCTACCTTTTGCAATGAGGTAATCAGGTCCCTAACCCTGGAGTGATCCAGTACCAACCGGTCCCGCTTGGGGTTGTTTGGATCCAACCGGTTAACATCCTTGATATTCTCTTCAATTATGTTGGTAGATTCCTCCTGAAGCAACTTGGCAAGCTCATAGAGTAGTTCTTTTTTATGTTTGTCACTCAATGCACTGATCTCCCTGGAGGCATCCTGAGTGGCTTTTAACAAGGGTAATATAGATTCCATATCATGTACAATAAAGGCACCAAGAATAAAGGCACCAAGGTAAAACTAAATAATATTTTACAATAATATTATTTCATCTGATAGAGCCAGTAACCTACTATCTTCCTGGCTTAATGTTCCTAATTCTGTTGAGGAAATCCGAGACCTGGCAACGGCAACAGACTTTCTGTCATGGACAAGTATTTCAAATACCTCACCTTTTTCGAAAGGTTCCATTACCTCCTGCACTGAGTTTACCAACAAGTGTTTGCCTTCCAGTAAAGTATTCAGTGTATTTTCTTTCACCTGTATTTTTCCCCGAACGATATTTCCACTTGAGAGCCATTCCTGTCGTTGCTTCACACCACTTTGTTGGGCCAGGCACACCGTGCCAGAGTTTCGTTTAATCGCCTTACTTATTGCTCCAGGCTTTCTTATATCTTATATCAAAAATAATTGTTTCAATACCCATTTTGGTTGCAAGGCGGGCAAAAGTGAGCTTAGATATCATACCTCCCAGGCCGCTGTTTGAGGTATCACTGGTAGCTAGAGATAGTATGTCTTCATCAATATTCGATATCTCAGGAATAACCGCTCCTGTCGAGTCCATCACTCCTGGAACCGCTGTGCCGAGTAATAATAGCGAAGCCCCGAACCCAACCGCCAAAAGAGTAGCCAATTCATCGTTATCTGAAAACTTTAACTCCAGGTTACTTACTACATCGTTTTCATTGGCAATTGGTATAATATTGTTTTTCCAAAGTTCGCGAATGGTCTGCTTCAGCTGAGTGAATTGTTCCTGGTCTGAAAAATGAGAACGTTCGCAGAGGCTTTGGGCAATGCCAATATGATATGGAGCAAGAAACTGAGCATATTTCTGTAATAGGATGGGATTCCCTATGGCCGCCGCCGCCTTTCTTTCGATGATGGTTCCTTTATAATTTGTTATGAAGTTCTTACCGGTTCCTACTGCTCCTGACGAAACCATAATCCAATGGAAGTCTTGGTGCAATAGTCCAAGTTGCCTGGCAATCTCAACCATGACTGTCTGGTTCAATTCCCCATTCTCATTTGAGATAGAGGCAGTGCCGATTTTTAAAATGACTATTGGCTTATTCATTTAGAAAGGTTAACAGGGCAAATATTAAATTCTTTATTGATTAAATGAAATTTTGCAATCAATGATATAAAAAGATGCTTCCAATTTGCTTCTAAAAAAGGAGTGTACGCCAAAGCTTATCAAATACTGGCAAATAATGTCAAAATATTATTTGTACTGATTCTAAATAGCAATATCTTCAAGTCAAATTTGATTGCCAAACAACTAGTAATCAACTAAATAGTTTTCCACTATTACAGACTTAATATTCAGGTGTTAAATTGAGCTAAAATTTATTTGAATAAAAAGGTTGGCATATTACATTTGTGGCAGTTTAATGGGGAGTGATATGCCCCATGATAAATTTCATTATGAATTTATGTTCGGAACGTTAAGACCTGCCTGCCTTTCTTTATTATCCCTTCTGCTATTTTTCTTACTGTCTTTGAACAGCGTTCAGGGCCAAACAGATTCCAGTCAAGTAGAAATTAGCCCTGATAATACTGCTGTTGCCGTTACCTCAGATGGTACGGATGAGGCAGTAGTGGCTGAAGGCGAAAAATTGTTCAATACCAATTGTCGTGCCTGTCACGCGGTGGACAAAAAATTAATAGGCCCGGCACTAGCGGGTGTATACGATAGAAGAGATCTAGATTGGATAAAATTATTTATTAGGAATTCTCAGGCAGTAATTGCTTCTGGAGATGAATATGCAATTGATTTATTCGAGGAATACAATAAGACTGTAATGACTCCATTTAATTTGGCTGATTCCGAAATTGAGTCCATTTTGTCTTTTATTAAATTTGAAGCAGAAAATGTAACATCAGCTGCTCAAACAGATGCTGGAGTTGCATCCACCGATACCGGTAACCAGGCTCCCAGTAGTTTTTTGTCGGCTGTCCTGATAGGACTGGTGGTTGTATTGGCTTTGATTTTGGTGGTGCTGTTCCTTATTATTGGTTTCCTCACCAAATTTCTGCAGCAACGGGATGAGTTGGATGAAGCAGATCGGGATATTGTCAATCAAAAATTCAACTTAACCAAACTGGTAAAGAGTCCGGCTTTTGTGGGAATAGTGGCTTTTGTATTTGGTATTCTCGTATTGAAATCAGTGATCGATGGTCTATACCAAGTTGGAATTCAGCAGGGCTACGCACCAAAACAACCAATCGCTTTTTCACATAAATTGCATGCTGGACAATTTGAGATTGACTGCAACTATTGCCATACCGGAGTTAGAAAGAGCAAATCCGCAAATATCCCTTCCGCTAATATCTGTATGAATTGCCATGGTCAGATCCTCACTGAATCACTTGAAATTCAAAAAATATATGCTGCAATTGAAAACGATCGCCCTATTGAATGGGTGAGAGTGCACAATTTGCCTGATCTGGCCTATTTTAACCATGAGCAGCATGTGAAAGTCGGTGATCAGGAGTGTCAAACTTGTCACGGTCAAATTCAAGAAATGGAGGTTGTTGAGCAATTTGCACCATTGACCATGGGATGGTGTATTAGTTGCCATAAAGAAACTAAAGTAGATACTAAAGGCAATGCCTATTATGACAATCTAGTAGAACTTCATGCTCAACACAGTAATGAACCTCTCAAAGTAGAGGATATTGGAGGACTAGAATGTGCCAAATGTCATTATTAAGAATCATTAAGTGCAGAAATATCTGACATATGAGTAACAGTAATAAAAAATACTGGAAAGGTTTAGAACAGCTTACCAATGATCCTGAATTTGTAAAATATGCAGATAAGGAATTTCCTGAGTACTTACCAATAAACGGGAACAAGCAAAGCAGTGATGAATCGGTAGAAGGTTCGTCCAGGCGGGACTTTCTAAAAATAATGGGGTTTAGTGTAGCAGCAGCATCTTTGGCTGCCTGTGAGGCACCTATAAGAAAGGCTATCCCTTATTTGAATAAGCCGGAAGAAATAGATCCAGGGGTGGCGAACTATTATGCTTCGACCTTTACTCAGGGAGGTGACTATTGCAGTATAGTAGTAAAGACACGTGAAGGCAGGCCCATTAAAATTCAAGGCAACAAGCTAAGTAAAGTAACAAATGGTGGAGTAAATGCGCAGGTTGAAGCTTCTGTACTATCCCTTTACGATCAGGAACGACTGGTGACACCTTATGCCAACGGACAAAAAACTGATTGGGAAAGCCTGGATAAAGAAATTAAAAATGCTTTGGCGGCTAGCAAGAATATACGAATTGTTAGCAACACCATATTAAGTCCCAGTACCAAGAAGGCTATAAACGAATTTATTGCTGCTTATCCTGGATGTAAGCACGTTGTATATGACCCTGATTCTGCTTATGGTATGGTTAAGGCCAATCAGGACACGTTTGGAATGGGGGGACTCCCAACCTACGATTTCAGTAAAGCAGAGGTTATTGTAAGTTTGGCTGCCGATTTTCTAGGGACTTGGATAACACCAATTACTTTCATTAATCAGTACGCAAAGCGAAGAAAGCTAAACAAGGTTCAAAAGGAAATGTCAAGGCATTTTCAATTTGAGTCCAACATGTCCCTTACTGGGTCAAATGCTGATTATCGAATTCCGGTAAAAGCTTCTCAGCAAGGTCTTATCGCAGCAACCTTGTATAACAAGTTGGCTGGTAAGTCCGGCAAAGGAACCTTGAACACTTCTTCAGTAGATGTTCCTTTCATCGACAAGGCAGTAGATGCGCTTTGGAAGGCTAAAGGGAAAAGCCTGGTGGTATCCGGTTCCAATGATCCGGATGTACAAAGCATTGTAAATGCCATAAACCAATTACTTGGAAATTATGGCACCACTATCGACCTGAACAGTCAAGTGTATCATCGACAAGGAAGCGACCCGGAGATGAGTCAGTTCATTGACGATGTTGCGGGAGGGCGAATTGATGCGGTTATTTTTTACAATGCAAATCCTGTTTATGATCATCCTCAGGGTGGGGTATTAAAAACAGAACTTAAGAACATTGCACTGAAGATTTCTACTTCAGATCGAATGGACGAGACATCAGTTTTGTCCGATTTCGTAGCTCCAGATCATCATTATTTGGAATCATGGAATGATGCACAACCACAAAAAGGACAGTTAAGTTTATGCCAACCAGGCATAACACCTTTATTTAACACTCGTCAGGCTCAAAGCAGTTTTCTTACCTGGGCAGGGGCTGATGAAACCAACTTTCATAAATTCTTGCAAAAGAATTGGCAGGATTCCTATTTCCCTGAATCAGGTGCCCAGGATTTTGAAAATTTTTGGAATCAGAGTCTATACGACGGCGTAGTTGAGTTGGCCGAAAGTACTGATACCGAGCAGGGCTCCGAAGAGAATGATGATATTGGATCAAATGAATTTACCATCGATCTAAACGCTATTTCAAGTGCACTGAAATCAAATTATCATCCGGAAAGTACAGAAACTGAGCTGGTTTTATACCAAAAAGTAGGTGTTGGGACTGGGTCACAAGCAAATAATCCTTGGTTGCAAGAACTACCTGACCCGGTTAGTAAGGCGGTTTGGGATAACTACTTTACCATTTCACAGAAGTTTGCACGTGAGAACGGGCTTTCAATGGTAGAGGGTAAAACCAAGATTGCTACTCTTTCTGTAAACGGCATATCCGTTTCTGCTCCTGTTTTGATACAACCTGGTCAGGCGCATGGAACTATTGGACTTGCTTTGGGATATGGTCGCAAGCATGTAGGCAGAGTTGCGGAAGGTTTGGGAACTGATGCATTCCCATTGGTTGACCGATCAACCGGCACACTACGGTATGAAATCACCAAGGGTATTACCTTTGAAGTAACGACAGCTGATCACCAAATCGCACAAACTCAAACACATGAGACCTTCATGGGAAGAGAAACTGTGATCCAGGAAACAATACTATCAAAATACCAACAAGACCCGGCTGCTGGCCAATTTGCTCCAAAAATAAGCACCTGGAAAGGGGATAAGGACAAGGTTGCCCCACATACAGTAACTCTTTGGAAACACCACAAAGAGAAATATGTAAATCATCATTGGGGAATGGCTATTGACCTCAATTCTTGTATCGGTTGTGGAACTTGTACGGTCGCCTGTCAGGCAGAAAATAACGTACCGGTGGTGGGGCGAGAAGAAGTATTGAACCGACGAGAGATGCATTGGCTTCGAATTGATCGCTACTATAGTAGTTCTGATGTTGACAGCTATGCTTCGCTCGAGCAGGCTGCAGAAAACCCGGAAGTAACCTTCCAACCAATGTTATGTCAGCATTGTAATAATGCTCCTTGTGAAACGGTTTGCCCTGTGGCTGCTACTACTCATAGTACCGAGGGATTGAATCAAATGGCCTATAATCGTTGTATTGGCACCAGGTATTGCGCAAATAACTGTCCTTATAAAGTTCGACGATTCAATTGGTTTAAATATCACGATAACACCAGGTTTCCAGAGAACTCCTCTATGAACAACAGCCTGGGTCGTATGGTATTGAATCCAGATGTAACCGTCAGGTCAAGAGGAGTAATGGAAAAGTGTACCATGTGTGTTCAGAAAATTCAAGCCGGTAAATTGGTAGCTAAATCAGCGGGTCGCCGACCAACTGATAGTGATATCGATACTGCTTGTGCAATTGCCTGTCCATCCAATGCTATAGTATTTGGGGATATGAATAACCCTGAAAGCAAAATAGCAGAGGTGCTACAGATTAAGTATCAGGATCGCCACAAAACTGTGGAAGAACCTAGGGCATATACTGTATTGCAAGAAATTAACGTGGACCCTAATATTTTCTACTTAAGAAAAGTCAGGAACAAGGATGACAATAACGCTTAAAAATAGAATAGCATGCAGGTAGTATCACCCGTTAGAGGATCATTAATAACCGGCAAGAAGACCTACCATCAGGTTACTGACGACATTTGTAGCAGGGTAGAGGAAAAACCTTCGAAGTCCTGGATGATAGCTATGGCTTGCTCGCTGGGAGCTTTGTCGCTGGGAGGATACGCATTGATTGTCACCTTATGGGAAGGAATCGGCATGTGGGGATTAAACAAGACAGTGGGCTGGGCCTGGGACATCACCAACTTTGTATGGTGGATAGGTATTGGTCACGCAGGTACCCTGATTTCAGCCATTCTGTTGCTGTTTAGGCAAAAATGGCGTATGTCTATTAACCGGGCTGCGGAGGCCATGACTATTTTCGCGGTAATTTGCGCGGCCGTATTTCCCATCATGCATATGGGAAGACCCTGGCTAGGGTTTTATTGGGCGCTGCCTCTGCCCAACACTTTTGGGTCTTTGTGGATTAATTTCCACTCGCCACTGCTTTGGGACGTGTTTGCTATCAGTACTTATTTTACAGTATCTCTGGTATTCTGGTACCTGGGCATGATTCCGGATTTTGCAACTATCAGGGACCGGGCCAAAGGAGTTTCAAAAATCATATATGGGGCGCTAAGCTTTGGTTGGGATGGAGCAGCAAAAACCTGGTCACGATACGAAACAGTGTCACTTATTTTAGCGGGCTTGGCAACACCACTGGTACTTTCGGTTCATACCATCGTATCCATGGACTTTGCCACTTCAGTAATCCCCGGATGGCATACTACTATTTTCCCCCCATACTTTGTGGCAGGAGCCATATTCTCCGGTTTTGCCATGGTAATGACCTTGATGTTGGTTACCAGGAAGGTTTATAAACTCGAGGATTACATTACCATCAAGCACATTGAACTGATGAACATTATCATAATGGTCACAGGTTCTATTGTAGGGGTAGCTTATATAACCGAGCTGTTTATGGCATGGTACTCTGGAGTAGAGTACGAGCAATATGCTTTTTTTAATCGTACCGCCGGTCCATATTGGTGGGCATATGCCATTATGATGACTTGTAATGTGATTTCACCCCAATTGTTCTGGTTCAAAAAGATAAGAACAAGTATTGCCGCATCATTTATACTTTCTATCGTGGTGAATATAGGCATGTGGTTTGAGCGGTTTGTGATTATTGTAACCTCGTTGCATCGCGATTATTTGCCATCTAGCTGGGCAATGTTCCATCCTACTGTTTATGATATGGGAATTTATTTGTTCACTTTCGGATTTTTCTTCACCGCCTTCTTCCTGTTTGCCAAGTTTTTCCCGGTGATTAACATGGCAGAGATAAAGGCGATATTGAAATCAGATTCTGACACGACACCCGCCGAGAAATCGGTCACTCAAAATATAAATCAATAACTTATGGATAGCGGTAAAAATTTCCTACTTGGTATCTATGAAGATGAGGATGTGCTGCTGTCTGCGGTAACTAAGATTCGTTCCAGTGGCCTCAAAATCCATGAAGTATTTTCACCATACCCTGTTCACGGATTGGATACTGTACTGGGATATAAACGCAGTCGATTGCCCATTGCGGCATTCATGTTTGGATTCCTGGGAACTACGCTGGCTTTGGTGATGCAGAGTTATATGATGGCAATAGATTGGCCCATGATCATAGGGGGTAAAGATTATGTCTCGGTAACTTTTGTCCCAGTCACTTTTGAATTGACCGTTTTGGTTTCTGCATTGGGCATGGTTGGTACTTTCTTAGTGGTTAGTAACATGAAACCATGGGGTAAAGCCCGAATATTCGACATTAGAAGTACTGATGATAAACATGTGATGGCCATTGATTTAGATGAAAACAAGGCTACCGTGGAACAAATCACTAGTCTTTTAAATGAAAGCGGTGCGTCCGAAGTAAATAATAAGCAGTTTGACGATTAATTGATAGGCATGTACCAAAAATTAAATAGTGTAATAGGAATCAGCATCATCTTATTGTTGGCAGCCTGCGGAGCAAAAGGAGACAAGACAGGGTATGAGTATGCTCCTCAAATGTATCATTCTGTACCTTATGAGGGTCTGAGCCAGGTGATGGATCAAAGTGCTGGCCAGATGATAAGTAATCGGGAAGATGGTAAGGGAGAATTTTATAACAGCAACCCACATAATCCAAACGAAATGACCATGAGGCTACCACCTGAATACACGGTTAAAAGAAATCGGTACGGATTGCTTCCTTACAACATACCTAAAGACAGCTTGGAATTAGCTGCGAGGCAATTAAAGAGCCCGTTGTCAAATGATGATGCGGTGTTAGCGGAAGGAAAAGAATTGTATGGTAGGTTTTGTACCCATTGCCACGGTACATCCGGTGGTGGAGATGGGTTGGTTGGACAAGTTTATATGGGTATTACTCCTTACAATTCCGTAGCAGTTAAAGATAAAGCGGAAGGCCATATATATCATGTAATTACTTATGGAAAAGGGAGAATGCAAGCTCATGCTTCCCAGTTGGATCCTATGGAACGCTGGAAAATTGTAAGATATGTTCAAACCTTACAACAGCAGTAGGGGTTCAAAAATATATTAAAATGACAGACGAAAGATTTGTTTTTACCACTTCACAAAAGAGGAATCTGCTTATAATCGGCTTAGTGGGTGTAGTTTTATTTGTGATTGGTGTAGTTGCCTTGATGATGGGAGGCGACCATGAAACGGCCTCGCACGGAGCAGATACTGCAGGACATGCAGTTGAAACCGGAAGCCATGGATCAGAAAGTGGGCAACACGGAGGAGACTGGCTCAAACGGGTTTATGCCAATCTTTGGATTAATAATGTATTTTTTGGTGGAATTGCATTGATCGGAATATTCTTTTTGGCCATTCAATATGTGGCTCAGGCGGGTTGGTCTGTCGGTATTAAGCGAATACCTTTGGCATTTGGAAGTTGGTTGCCAATAGCTGGGATTCTGATGCTAATTATTTGGCTGGTTACCAGTCATGATCTATTTCATTGGACCCATGAAGAGTTATATATTGAGGGTGACCCTCATTTTGATCCCATAATTAATGGGAAGAAAGCCTATTTGAATACTCCCTTCTACCTTGCCAGAATGGTTATTTACTTCTCTGTTTGGTATTTATTTTATCGATGGATCCGAAAAGAGACGGTGGCTGAAGACCTTGAAGGAGGCGCTCATCATTGGAGAAAATTGATTGGCATTAGTGCAGGGTTTATTGTCTTTTTTGCTGTAAGCTCCTCAATGGCAGCCTGGGATTGGATATTATCAATAGATACTCACTGGTTTAGTACCATGATTGGTTGGTATGTATTTGCAAGCTGGTTTGTCAGTGGATTAGCATTTATCACTATTATAGTGGTTAACCTCAAGGAAAGAGGATACTTGAGCATTGTGAATTCAAATCATATTCATGATCTTGGCAAATTTGTATTTGCCTTTAGCATATTCTGGGCCTATATATGGGTATCTCAGTTCTTATTGATTTATTATGCAAATATTCCAGAGGAGTCGGTGTATTTTGTGGAGCGACTTAGTAGTGACCAATATGCTCCGGTGTTCTACGTGATTTTAATCATGAATTTCCTTTTCCCATTTCTAGCTTTAATGACCAGAGATGCCAAAAGACATATACTTTTTCTTAAAATTGTATGCCCGGTGGTAATCGTTGGACATTGGCTGGATTTCTACCTTATGGTAACGCCTGGAACGTTAAATGAGCAGGGAGGATTTGGGTTTTTAGAAATTGGCATGGCATTAGTATTTGGAACCGCCTTCTTATTCGTGGTTTTGAGTAGCCTGGCCAAAATACCTTTGATAGCAAAGAATCATCCATTGCTGGAAGAGAGTATGCACCATCATATATAGGGAGCTTAAAAATTTATAAACTGGTTTCAAACCGGTTAGAATTAGTGATAATACTTAACATGAAATTTTATGTTTGAAGTTGCGATTGGATTAGGAGTCATACTGGTGTTGGTGATCTTATTGCTGCTTTTCAGAGTGCAGTCTCTGTTGAATGTAGCCAGAGGATCTGACAAGAAAATTGAATCCACCAGCAACCGGGTAAACGGTGCGCTCATGTTACTATTTTTTATAGCGGCGATGATTGCATTCTTTTGGTACAGTATCTCGGCATATGATGACTACAGTTTACCGGTGGCCTCAGACCATGGTATTTTGACCGATAAAATGTTTTGGATCACCACCATAATTACTGGTATAGTATTTGTCCTGGCTCATGCATTATTGTTTTACTTTTCGTTTCGATATCAGTATAAGGAATCCAACAAGGCCTTATTTTACCCGGACAATCATAAGTTAGAAATTGCCTGGACCATAATCCCTGCCATAGTACTAACCCTATTGGTTGGCTATGGACTTAAGGTGTGGACACAGATTACAGCAGACCCACCTAGTGAGGCAGAGGTAGTTGAGGTCATGGGATACCAGTTTGCCTGGAGGGTAAGGTACCCTGGCAAGGATGGTGAATTGGGAGACTATGATTACCAACTAATCGATGCTGTAAATGAATTTGGCATGGACTTTACTGACAAGGACAGTTTCGATGACTTTGTACCTAGCGAAATACATGTACCTAAAGGTCAGCCTGTTTTGTTGAAAATTCGAGCCCGCGATGTTTTACATAGTGTTTTTCTACCTCACTTTCGGGTAAAAATGGACGCAGTACCTGGAATGCCAACACGTTTTTGGTTTGTACCAAATAAATCTACGGAAGAAATGAGGCAGGAGACGGGTAACCCAGATTTTAATTATGAAATGGCTTGTACTGAAATATGTGGTCGTGGTCACTTTTCAATGCGCCTGATACTGGTTGTGGATGAGCCTGAGGATTACAAGAAATGGTATGATTCACAGGAGCCCTTTTTATCACAAAACCCTTCCTATTTGTCAAAAGTACCTGAAAAACTACTGGACTTAGCAAGTATAGCCAGCGGAATAGACAATAAGAACTAAATTTTCCTTTAGATGGATCAACATATAGCAGAAACAGCAGGATATCACGATGAACAATGGCACAGTCATGGGCATCAGAAGGAAAGCTTTGTAACCAAATACATTTTCAGCCAGGATCACAAAACGATTGCCAAGCAATTTCTGATTACCGGTATGTTCTGGGCAGTGGTAGGCGGGGCCCTCAGCAGTGTTTTTAGATTGCAGCTAGGTTATCCTGATATGAGTCTGGAATGGTTAAGACCTATTTTAGGCGGATGGATTACTGAGACTGGCCAGTTGGATCCAGAGTTTTATCTGGCAATGATCACCATGCACGGGACGATCATGGTGTTTTTCGTACTTACAGCAGGCCTTAGTGGTACATTCAGCAACTTCTTGATCCCATTGCAAATTGGTGCCAGAGACATGGCCTCAGGGTTCCTGAATATGCTGTCGTACTGGTTCTTTTTTGCTTCAAGTGTAGTAATGTTGATCTCTTTCTTTCTGGAAACAGGACCGGCTTCTGGTGGATGGGTAATCTACCCCCCATTAAGTGCCTTACCACAGGCAATGCAGGGAAGTCAGGGAGGAATGACCCTCTGGCTGGTATCAATGGCAATCTTTATTGTGTCTTCTCTGCTTGGAAGCATTAACTATATCACTACCATAATAAATCTTCGTACCAAAGGCATGACCTTTACCCGGTTGCCTCTGACGATCTGGGCATTTTTCCTTACTGCTGTGATTGGAGTACTTTCGTTCCCTGTGTTATTCTCAGCGGCATTACTGTTGATTTTCGATCGGAGTTTTGGAACCAGCTTTTACTTGTCGGATATTTACATAGCAGGAGAAGCTTTATCCCATCAGGGAGGTAGTGCAATATTGTTTCAACATTTGTTTTGGTTCCTGGGCCACCCTGAAGTTTACATTGTGATGTTGCCGGGATTAGGAATTACTTCTGAAATTATTGCAACCAACAGCCGTAAACCGATATTTGGTTATCGGGCAATGATTGGTTCTCTTTTGGCAATTTCTGTTTTGAGTTTTATTGTATGGGCACATCATATGTTTGTGACTGGAATGAATCCCTTCCTGGGATCCATTTTTATGATTTTGACCCTGATTATTGCGGTTCCCAGTGCTGTTAAAGTTTTCAACTACCTGGCTACTCTTTGGAGAGCAAACATAAGGTTTACCCCTGGAATGCTCTTTTCAATTGGTTTGGTGTCTTTCTTTATTTCAGGTGGTCTAACCGGAATCTATCTCGGTAATTCGGCCATTGATATTCAGCTGCATGATACATACTTTATAGTTGCTCACTTTCATCTGGTAATGGGTGCTGCTTCTTTCTTTGGGATGTTAGCGGGCGTTTACCATTGGTTCCCTAAAATGTTCGGCCGCATGATGGATGCCAAACTAGGATATATTCATTTCTGGTTGACTTTTGTTGGAGTATATCTGATATTTTTCCCAATGCACTACATTGGTATAGCAGGATTTCCCAGAAGATATTATAGCTGGACGAATTTTGATGTGTTCAACTCATTTACAGATCTCAATATTTTTGTTACTATTGCAGCTATTGCGGTAATGGCATCTCAGTTTATTTTCCTCTTTAATTTCTTCTATAGTATGTTCAAGGGTCGGGTTGCGCCGGCTAATCCTTGGAAATCCAATACATTGGAATGGACTACTCCGATTCGGCCTGAGCATGGAAACTGGCCTGGAACTATTCCTAATGTTTACCGTTGGCCCTATGACTATAGTAAACCGGGAGCTGAAGATGACTTTATACCCCAGAATGTTCCATTTTCACAAACCCTTGAAAGTAACTTTCCTCATGAAAATGATCTGATTGGATTGGAGAAAGAAGAAGAGGGTATAGTCATTGATGAAAACGAAACGCATTAAAAAAGAGAAGTTTAACAGGTTACTAATTATAACCATAATTGCAGTGTATCTTTTGATATTAGCGGGAGGAATAGTAAGAAGTACAGGATCGGGCATGGGTTGCCCGGACTGGCCCAAATGTTTCGGAAACTGGGTACCACCAACTTCAGAAACACAGCTTCCTGTAAACTATCAAGAAACATTCGCTCAGGTAAGAGTTGTCAAGAACTTTCGCCTGGCGGGTTATTTAGACTTTTTTGGTTTTACCGGACTGGCCGAAGAGCTCCGATCAGAAAGTATTGCGGTTCCGGAAGCTTCATTTAACCTGGGAAAAACCTGGACAGAGTATGTTAATCGATTGCTGGGTGTGGCAGTTGGTATATTGATATCAATAATGGCGGTAGCATCAGTAGCGTTTAGAAAAATTCAACCGGCAATCTTTTATGGAAGTATTGCGGCCTTCTTGTTAGTGGTATTTCAAGGATGGACAGGATCGATCGTGGTGTCAACTAATCTGCTTCCTGGTATGATCACTTTTCATATGCTATTAGCAGCGCTATTGATATGTTTACTAATTTATCTGTTTCATCGAGGTACTGTTGATAAATTCCAGGGAAAAAGTAAGACCAGTATCAGACCAATAAGGATTGTTTTGATGTTCTCACTGATATTATTATTGATTCAGATTATAATTGGTACTCAGGTACGAGAAGCAATTGACATAGTCGCATTGCAGTTGGGACAAATTGGAAGAGATCAATGGATTGAAAACTCCGGAACCATATTTTACCTGCATCGTTCATTCTCGTTGGTAATATTGCTGGTCAGCGGGTACTTGTATGTTCTATTAAAACGAACAGGGGTTCCTGCATTGCAAATCCTGTCAAATATTTTGTTGGCATTTATTATTACGGAGGTATTATTGGGAATTTTTATGGCATATTTCGGTATACCTGCATGGATACAACCGCTTCATTTATTGTCAGCACTTTTAATACTGGGCCTGCAGTACTGGTTGCTCCTTAAAACTAATAACTTGCAAAGGACATGATCGGTCAAACAGCTCATAAAATTGGTTTAATGGGGTTTATGCTGGATAGAGCTCGCTCTTATAGTGAACTATTAAAACCCAGGTTGTCATTTCTGGTAGCTTTCAGCTCAATTTTTGGGTATGCATTGGGCAGTACAGGAGCCATCAATTGGATGACTTTGATAATGCTCGGATTGGGAGGTTTTTTGATTTCTGGAGCGTCCGTAACCATAAACCAAATTGTTGAGAAAGATCTTGATCGTTTGATGAACCGTACTAAGAACCGACCACTTCCAGCATATAAGATAAAACCAATAGAGGCAAATTGGGTAGCAATTATTTCCGGATTGATGGGTGTGATGTTGTTAATTAAATTTACCAACACACTAACGGTACTGTTGTCATTGCTGTCGTTGGTACTATACAGTTTCGTTTATACTCCATTGAAAAGAGTAGGACCGATAGCAGTATTTGTTGGAGCTATTCCAGGGGCATTGCCTCCATTGCTTGGATGGATTGCCGCTACCGGCAGTATTGGATACGAGGCATTGGTAATTTTTGGCATTCAATTTATTTGGCAGTTTCCACATTTCTGGGCAATTGCCTGGGTATCACATGACGACTATCAAAAAGCAGGATTCAAACTACTGCCATCCGGTGGAAAGAAAGATTTCCATACAGCTATTCAGATAATGATATATACGCTGTTTCTATTGCCAATGGGACTATTGCCGGCCAAATTCGGGATTACAGGAATTAATTCGGCTTTGGTAGTGACCATTTGTGGTATATTGTTTTTAACTCAAACATTGCTTTTAATGCGGGATTGTCTGAGCAACGAAGAAAAATCTAAGAAATCTGCTTTGAAGATTATGTTTGGATCATTCATATACCTTCCAGTAGTGCAAATAGCATTTATTATAGATAAGATATAGGAGATGGGGACGAATATAAGATTAGTTGAAAATCCTGTAAGACCATTATCTATGCATCCTCACAAGTTTGCTTTGTGGTTGTTCATTGTCAGTATCCTTATGATATTCGCCTCGATGACCAGTGCTTTCATAGTGAAACAAGGAGATGGAAGTTGGCTTGACTATAATTTACCATCAATGTTTTGGTTTACTACTGCGGTTATAATCACAAGTAGTGGACTGTTACAATGGGGCTATTTTGCTGCCAAGCAAGATCAACTGAAAAAATTAAAAATTTTGCTGGCCTTTACTATTGTACTTGGTCTGGTATTTCTTGTTGGACAGTGGTATTCCTGGGTTCAGTTGGTATCTATGGATGTATTCTTCGTGGGCAACCCGGGAGGTTCGTTTATTTACGTTCTGACGGGCCTACATGCCTTCCATTTGATATCAGGAATATTATTCCTGATAATTGTATTGATTTCAGCGTTAAAAAATAAAGTACATTCCAAAAACCTGGTTCGTATAGAAATGTGTGCTACTTATTGGCACTTCCTGGGAGCCTTATGGGTGTACCTGCTTGTATTTTTAGTATTTTACCATTAAAGAATTCGTATGTCTGCTACAGAATCAGTGATAAATACTCCTGAAAGAGGACTTTGGGGAGGTGGCGTATCACCACTCAAGATCACTTATGGAAAGCTTATGATGTGGTTTTTCCTGGTATCGGACGCCTTTACATTTTCGGCGTTACTGATAACTTATGCTCTTATTCGTTACAGCTATCGTGCATTTGAAGGTATTCCCAGCGAATTTGTTTTTTCCCCTGACCAATGGTGGCCTATACCGGAAAAAGTATTTCAGGCAGTGCCATTTTTAGATGTGTCAGCCCCACTAATCTTTGTGGGAATAATGACTTTTATACTCATTATGAGTAGCGTTACCATGGTCCTGGCAGTTGAGGCAGGACATCGCATGGACCGGGTGGCTGTAGAAAAATGGATGTTATGGACCATTTTAGGGGGTATAGCATTTCTAGCTTGTCAAGCCTGGGAATGGGGTCATTTTATTCATGGAGCACATGGGGGTTCTATGGTTGCAGAAGGAACGACCTTTTTTGGAGCCAATCTACTTGAAAATCAATATGGCCCGCCACCTTTTGCTGACCTGTTCTTTTTTATCACTGGATTTCATGGTACGCACGTTTTAAGTGGGGTAATATTGAACATGATCATATTCTATAATGTCACTGTAGGTCTGTACGATCGAAGAGGTCATTATGAAATGGTTGAAAAAGTTGGCCTGTACTGGCATTTTGTTGACTTAGTATGGGTATTTGTATTTACTTTTTTCTATTTGGTTTAAAATTTCAAGATCGATTATGACTACAGAAGAAATGAATCCACCGGTTGTCGCACCTCCAAATAAGGAGAAAATAAAGAAAATATGGTATACAGCATTATTGCTGGGAATTATCACCACCATAGAGTTTATTATTGCCTTTACCATGGAAGCTTCAACATTCAGAGTTTCCTTGTTCATAGGACTTACGATAGTAAAAGCATTTTATATCGTAAGTGAATTTATGCACCTCAAGTATGAGGCAAAGGTATTGATCTGGTCTGTTCTTATCCCAACTACATTTATTATTTGGTTGTTAATCGCAATGTTGATAGAAGGAGAAGCAATTTTTAAGGTAAGATTCTAAATGTCTGCAAGGTGGGTAAAGGTGCCACTGTTGTTCGTATTACTGGGTATACCAGTGGTTTTATATTTATTTCTTCAGGAATTCGGTAAGAACGAATTTGATCTACCTGTGTATTATCATGAGGGCATTTCAGATCCGGTTTCAGGATGCGAGACGAACCTAGTACCTCATACTATCAAGCAATTTGTAGGCGAGCTGCCATGTCAGCTATGGGACTGTTCTGTTGTAGGTGAAAAACTTGTGGTTTTCAGTTTTATAAAATCAGGGTGTTCTACCGATCATCTTGGGGAAATAGCGCGCGTGTGTAATTATTTTGAAGATCAAACCATGCTTCACACCATAACCGTACCGATGGATGCAGGAGTATCAGAGGAAGTTTTAAACTTGAATACCAAATTCTATGGCTTAACTCGGGAGGTATGGTCCTGGTGGCAATACCAATCTAATGTTATTGATTTAGTTCAGTGTGGTTTTAACCTATCACTTGACTGCGCCACTTCAGCACAAGTGGTTTTACTGGATAAGCAATTTCAAATTAGGGGCTATTATCTGGCATCGGATCTTCAAGAAATGGATCGGTTGTTAACTGAGATAAAAATTCTCTTGAGTAAAGAGGATGTCTGATTACAATGGATAAATACTACCGTATATTTATTTTTATGGTATCTGTATCCGTTCCCACACTGGTAGCTTACTTGATTTACCGACCCGTTGCACATGGTACGGAGGGGAATTGGGCGATGCTATTACCTCATATTAACGCCGCAATAAATGCTACCTGTTGTATCTTGTTAATACTAGGGTTTATATTCATTAAACTCCGGCGCATTTCATTGCATCGTGCCACTATGCTGGCAGCGTTTATTTTGGGTTGCTTGTTTCTTGTTTCCTATATAGTTTATCATAGTGCGGTTCCATCTACCAGTTTTGGTGGCGAAGGCACTATGCGAATAATTTATTACCTTTTATTAATCACGCACATAATATTGGCAGCGGTGGTGGCACCGTTGGTACTAATTGCCTTGTATTATGGCTTAACACAAAATATTGCCAGGCATAAAAGGATTGTAAAATTTGCCTATCCAATATGGCTCTATGTCTCTATTACAGGGGTATTGGTCTACCTATTGATTAGGCCGTATTATTAGTTCCTTTGATAAGCAATGCTGCGATTGGTATTGTTGTTTGATCATAGAGTTTTGTAAATTAGTAAATTCGGTAGCACCACTATAGAAATGGGTAAAAAAAGTATAATATTAGTACCATGCATAATGGTTTTAGCTGCGGTAAATTCCTGGGCACAATGTGCCATGTGTAAGGCTTCGGTTGAAAATAATATAGGCGAAGGAAGTGCGGGTTTATCTGCAGGCCTAAATACAGGAATTCTATTTCTTTTTGTTACTCCTTATCTACTGGTAACGCTTGTCGGATTACTGTGGTATTGGAAAAGAAAACCTCAAAATGCCTCAACAGTCCAATTGGAGAGCCATTCTGGAGGCTAAGTGTCCTAAATGTCGGGAAGGAAACATGTTCGAATTCCCTTTATCACATTTAAGTAAGTTTAGCCGTATGCATACCCACTGCCCCAGTTGTAGATTGAGGTTTGAAGTTGAACCGGGATTTTTTATTGGGGCAATGTATATAAGTTATGCAATGTCACTTGGAATATTTTTTAGCGTAAGTGGCGCGATTTATCTAGCCTTTAACAATCCTGAATTCTATTATTATGTGATCGGTATCCCATTAGTGGTACTAATTTTGCTGCCGGTCATGTTTAGATATTCTCGTGTAATTTTTCTTCATCTATTCGGGGGAGTTAAACCCGACACGGGAGATAGTACTTTTATTTAACAAACTTGCCGGTGAACGACCAGAGTCCAATAAAGCACCATACCCTCATGGTTGCCGTGTTGGCCATTCTGTCAACCCTGTTTTTACAACAATTTGTAGTAGATGAAGAAAACAATAAACAGAACTACCAACGCCAGCTGGTAAACAGGGTTCAATTTGAGTTAGAAATTGTCGATAATCAAATACAAGAAATCTCGGATCAAGTTAAAGGATCCGAATCATTTAAAGACTTCCAGAGCACTACGGATTATCCCTACTTTATATATGATAAGGACTCAATTATGTATTGGTCAGACTTCCATTATGTGCCGGATATACAAGTTCTTAAAACTGGAAACCATTATAAATTTGTAGAGGATAAAGGTTTTCAATATATATCAAGGAAGACCACTGTTGGTGACACCGGCTATACTGTTTATATGTTGCTGCCTTTACATGTGTCAAGAGAAAATAGAAACAATTACATCCAGGCGACTTATAACCGGGACATTTTTTCAGGAGAGAACAATACGGTACAAATACTTGCTGAATCGGATGGAATACCTATAACCAGCAAAGAAGGTAAGTACTTGTTTTCGATCAAACTTAGCGAACCGGTACTGCTTAAATCTATGCCGGTATTTTATGCGATTCTTGTGCTGATATCGGTAGCGATTGTCTGTCTACTCTACTATCTGTATAGATTGACCGTTCATTTCAATCATGCAGGCAAGTATAACCAGGCCTTTATAAGTGTGGTTTTTGGATTGGCCGGTATCCGTGGTGCAATGCTGGTGTTTGATTTCCCGGGTGCTATATTGGACTTCCATATATTCGATCCCCAGCTATATGCTTCATCTAATTTAAACAGAAGCCTGGGAGATCTGTTTTTTAATGAGTTAACGCTACTGGTATTAGTTCTCTTTGTTTTCAGGAATTACCAGAGATTTCCATGGAGGAACCATCTGGTTTCCACATCTAACCTCATCAAAAGTCTGGTTTCAGTTGGATGGCTGCTTAGTAGCATCTTGTTTTTATACCTGCAGTATTACGTGATTACATTATTCTATCAATCTCAATGGTCGCTGGATATCGCCTCCATTATGGACTTTAGTTTTGAGAAATTTCTGAGTTTGTTAATCATAGTAATCAATGCCCTGATTTACTTTCTCATAACACATTTGGCAATCACAGAATCATTGCGACTACTTGGGAAAGAACTGAATCAACTTATTGTTCACTTTTCAATTGCCGCACTTATATTCATTACCTGTGCTTTAATATTTCAGTGGAGTTGGTCGGTTATTCTATTGCTTAGCGTCAGTTACTGGTCACTGTTAATTGGTTTGAATATTACCGGTTATCTGGGTCAATTTAATTATATCTCATTTCTGTATCTGTTTTTGGGTTCAATATTCTGCGCGGTAGTAGGAGCCTATGCAATTAATAGTTATGAAAAACTGGAAAACATCAGTAAGAAGGAACAACTGGCAGATCAGTTGTTAAACGAACGGGATTTTTTGGCGGAGTTTCTGCTGTCAGAATCTTCTTCTGAAATTCGATCGGATCTATTTATAAGCAATCAAATGATGTTTAGTCCTTATACATTAGGGGAGTCGGTGGTTCGTAAAATTGAACGAGTTTATATCAATCAGCATTTAGATCGCTATGATATCTCGATAAACGTATTTGATTCCAGAGGAGGCCCTGACCATCAGAATGCTACTATCCTTAGATATCAGGATTTGATATCACAGTTCGCCACAGAAGAAAACCGGACAGAACATGCGCATCTGTATTTTGTAAACGAAATAACTTCTGACCAGTTAAATCGATATCTATGTTTCATTCAAATTATGAAACTTGATATTCCAGTAGGTTATATTGTTTTAGACCTGAAATTAAAAAGAGTTTTACCCAATACTGTATATCCTGAGTTGTTGGTAAACAACAACCAAAGTATTGCTGCTGAGAATGGGACTAGTTATGCTATATATTCAAAAAATAAACTCATCAATACTTCTGGTAACTTCAATTATGTCAAGGATTTTGATACTACATTACTTAACAGAGAACTACTCTTTACTCGAGGTACAAACCAAGAGGGATCGCATCACTTAGCTGTAATGGGTCCGTCCGATAGGACCGCTGTGGTAAGTTCTGTGTCCTATCCACGCCGTAATGTATTGGCAAATTTTTCTTTCTTGTTTATCATTTTTATTTTTAGCCTGATCCTGGTTATTATTATTTATGTATTTGTGTTCCGAAGGGGCTCGGTTAAGCTAAACTATGCTACACGCATTCAACTTTACCTGAACCTTGCTTTTTTTCTGCCATTGATCATAGTTAGTGTTACCACATTGAGTTTGATCAGCTCTTATTCGAAAAAGGAGGTAATTGAAAAATACTTTGAAAAAGCTGAAGGTGTTAAGAATAATATTGTAAATACGCTTGAGAAATTTACAGAAGGCAATATTGATGACCTCGACATGGCACTTAGTATTACGCAATTATCTCAGTATTCGGAATTGGATGTCAATTTATTCGATATACAGGGCCGATTAATTGGTACCAGCCAACCCAAAATATATCAATATAATCTTCTATCAGATTATTTAAACCCTTTGGCTTATAGCGGTATTATAGAAGACCAGGACAACAGCATACTACTGAATGAATCAGTGGGCCTTTTAGAATATAAATCAGCTTATATAGGTATTCGTTCTTTCAAATCAGGGGAATTACTGGGGGTGCTTAGTATTCCATTTTTTGAGTCAAAGTATGAGTTAAACAAAGAAATTGTGGTGATATTGATCAATATCCTCAACATATTTGCTTTTATTTTTATCGTAATACTTATTGCTTCCTACTTTGCTTCCAGGGCTTTAACCCTACCCTTGAGCCTAATTACTCAAAAAATAAAAAAGACCACCTTAACCGACTACAATGAGCCTCTGGAATGGGATTCAGATGACGAGATTGGTTTAATGGTGGGAGAATATAACCGAATGTTGAAAAATCTGGAAGCCAGTAAAACGGCATTGGCCAGGAGTGAAAAAGAATCTGCCTGGAGGGAAATGGCACAGCAGGTGGCTCATGAGATAAAGAATCCACTTACTCCAATGAAGCTGACCCTGCAACATTTAAAAAGAATCTTGGCAGGAAACAACGAGAACAAAAATCTTTCAGAAAGGCCAATAAATACCTTACTCCAACAGATTGATACTTTAAGTGATATTGCAACTTCATTTTCTAGTTTTGCCAAAATGCCGATTCCAAAGAATCAAAGGTATGAGATATCCTCAGTGTTGCGCAAGACCATCCAGCTTCATGATAGCAATACCAATCATAATATTTTATCTGATATTGAAATTGGCAATCATCATGTGATGGGGGATGCTCAATTAATGGGACGAATATTTTCTAATTTGATTATAAATGGGATACAATCCGTTATGGAAGGTACTCTTCCAATAGTAAAGATTAGTTTAGTCACTAAGAATAACCAATTAGTAATAAAATTTAGTGACAATGGTTCAGGGATTCCAGAGGAAATCCGTGATAATATATTTACACCTAATTTTAGTACCAAGCAATCAGGATCTGGTATCGGGTTGTCCATTGCTAAAAGAGGGATCGAGCATGCCGGGGGTAAGATTTGGTTTGAAACTACTACCGGAAAAGGGACCACTATTTTTGTGGAATTGCCACTGATCGATTGATGGCCACAAAATATAAGATTATTCTGTTCTTTTGTACCCTGTTAAGTATCAATACCTCTGCTCAGAATCAGGATCTGAAATGTCATTGGGTAAAAACATTTGGACAACCATTCGTGTTGGACTCACTTTCCATCGAAGTGGAAAGCATATTCTTTCCAGCTGATAACACCATCAGATTTGACTACAATTATTCAAAGGGCACATTGCTAATACCGGCTGTAGGATTAGATTCAATACAAGTTTGTTATAGAGTATTCCCGTTTTCTTTCCATCAATCCTACCAACGTCGAACACTGCAAGAATACGATTCCAGTGCTTTGTTCAAACCAAAGCCATCTTCGACTAACTGGGTGGATGCCAGAGAAGAGTTATTTGTAACCAATCAACTCTACAAGAGTGGCAGCATCAGTCGTGGGATAAGCTTTGGCAACAATCAAGATGTGTTTGTAAACTCCAATTTAAATTTGCAGATGGAGGGTAAGCTCACAAATGATGTTAATATCACCGCAGTCATTACTGATCAAAATATACCTTTTCAGCCGGATGGAAACACCCAACAGTTACAAGATTTCGACAGAGTTTTTATTAAGCTTTACAATGACAAGTTTTCATTAAGTGCTGGAGACGTGGTTTTACAACATCAGGGAGCTGCAAAAGGAGCACCCTATTTTTTGCAATACTATAAAAATGTGCAGGGAGGAATGTTGGAGACAAAGTACTCAATACTTGATGGAGCGGCCCAAACTTCTCTGGGGGTTTCTGTAGCAAAGGGAAAATTCGCCTCTATTGAGATAGATCCTCTGGAAGGTGTTCAAGGCCCTTATCGAGTTAAGGGTCCTAACGACGAGCGATTTGTGGTTATTTTGGCAGGATCTGAAAAAGTGTTTGTTGATGGAAAGCCTTTAGTGCGCGGTTTCAACTATGACTATATTGTTGATTATAACCTCGGAGAGATTACTTTTACCAATAAAGTGTTAATAACAAAATTCACTAGAATCCGGGTTGATTTCGAGTTCTCTGATCAAAATTATAGCAAGTCTATTATGGCCGCCAGCCATAAGCAACAATGGGGAAAAACCAATGTGTTTGTCAATATGTATAGTGAAAAAGACAATAAGAACAAACCTTTGGCCTTTAGCCTCACCAATTCAGACAAAGAACACTTAAGTAATATAGGAGATAACCTGGATGAAGCAGTTATTAGTAGTATTGATAGTGTAGGGTTTGGCGAAAACCAGGTGCTATATAAGTTAATTGATACTGTGGATGCCACGGGGGTTAATCAGCGGGTACTGGTGTTTTCTATACATCCGGACAGCGCGGTATACAAAGCCAATTTTTCACAGGTTGGCTTCGGTAAAGGAGACTATATTCAATTGACTAATACTTTAAATGGCAGAGTATTCGAGTGGGTTGGAGTAGACAGCAATGGTGATGCCATAGGAGATTTTGTTTCGGATATACTCATAACTACTCCTAAAAAGAAACAAATGTTTACTGTAGGAGTGGTTCAGAATTTAACCCTTACAGAATATGTTTATGCAGAAGCCGCATTTTCTACCACAGACCTTAATCTTTATTCAGAAATCGATAATGAAGACAATCAGGGGCGGGCATTTAAAGTGGGATTTGCCAACAAGGACAGATCGCTAGGGGGAAGCAACTATTTGCTAAGCAGCAAACTGGAATATGAATTCACCTCCAGGCACTTTTCTGCAATAGACAGGTTTCGCTACATCGAATTTGACCGGGACTGGAGCTTAAATGATGAGGGTCTTGCTCAGCAAGAGGAAGATCATATATTTAACGCTCAAATTGAATTAAGGAAAAATTCAGACAACAGGTTCAAGTATCAGTTGGTGCGAAGGAAGAGGGGAGAGGTAGTAAATGGATACCAACATATACTTCAACTGGAGAAAGGAATTGGTAAGTTTCAGATTAGCTCAGATGTTTTCAACCTGTCCAATGAGCAAATGGGTAATCATTCAAAATGGTTTCGTTGGAATTTTGAAACTCAATATCGCACAAAATGGATTATTCCGGGATATCGGTATCAGGTTGATCAAAATGTAGTCACTGCAGTAGCGAACGATTCCATCATTGCCTCCGCTATGAATTTTACTGCACATAATTTTTATTTACGTAGCCCGGATAGTGCAAAATCAAGTTTTTTGATTGATTTTGTCATAAGAGAAGATAGGCTGCCCTCTTCGGGAGACCTGATTCCTGAGAACAGATCTAAAACAGCCCGGCTGGGATTTGGATCAGATGTGGGAAAGACACAGCGATTGAATTTTCTGTTTACCTACAGAAACCTGGAGAACTTAACTCCAAATGATGGCCCCAAAAACGAAGAGAATATCACTACCAGGCTTGACTGGAGAGGCAATTTTCTTGATCGGCATATTATTAGCGAATTGAACTACCAAGCTGGGAATAGCCGGGAGTTGAAACGAGAATTCATATTTATTAATGTCCCAACCGGGGAAGGCACACATACATGGCGCGATGAGAACCAGGACGGCATTCAGGATTTAAACGAGTTTTATTTGGCTATTAATCCTGACGAACGCAATTATGCCAAAATATTCCTTCCTACGGATGAATATATTTTGGCCTTTGCAAATACTTTCAATTTCCGATTGAATTTGGA
>QIMC01000388.1 GCA_003232185.1 Flammeovirgaceae bacterium
TCCTCTCTGATGGCAAACGGAGCTCTTTTTAAAATGGTAACGTTATTGTGAATTTTAACCCCATTGAGCAAAATCGTTACTCTAGGTCGCTGGCCCTGGTAATGACGATATTCTATATCCATTGACTGCCAGGTGTTCACTGCCTTGGAAGGGTTACTTAATGGAGCAATTTGATCAAATATTGAGCCGTTGCTTATTTTTGAGGGTTCTTCACCATAAGAATCAAGAATTTTAATCTCATATCGACCATCTAAAAAGACACTTCCGGAACCCTTGAAACGTGCAGGAACATAAGTTGGCTCCGCTGGAATGAGGAAATCCAAATGCAACTTATAATTGCCGTATTCTTCTTTGGTAAGCATACTTCCATAGCCTGGTCTGACTTCTACCGTGCCGTCGATCAAGGTCCACCTTGCTCCATTAAATTCAGGGGATGGTGAAACCGCCCTGGCATCAGGAAGCATTGCTACAGGATCAGCACTCAAATCCCAATGGCGCCATCTGGACAGGTCTTTTCCATCAAAAAGTACAATAGCATTGTCAGGTATGTTAGGTCGGGGTGCTGCTGGGAAATCTGATGGTTCGAATTTTGCGTTAAGTACCTTGGCATTCTCCAACTCCAATTCTTCCTCAGGTCGTTCAAAAGGGTTTTCGTTTAATAAACCAAACCCATATTTTTCGAATGGTGCTTCCTCTTCCCAAAAGGAAAAGTCAGTAATCCCCAAAACACCGTTTTCAGGAACTTCCCTATCGAGCGCCCAATACACGGCATTGTACACCATATTAATAAAACCCGGATCGACAAAACTTTCCAAACCTCCCAATGAGGTATAAAAGATTTTTTGACCTTTCTTATATTCATTAACCCAGGTAACTGGCTGAGCGGGGCCAATTAATCCCGTTTTACCCATCATCAACGGTGTGGCTGAGTCGTTGAGCGGTGCAGTAACGTATATTCCCATGATATCATTCATTGAATTCTTTTTAGGAACACCTCGTAAAATAGGATGATCAAGCTGTTCTGCCGGTACTATGGTGGTGGTTCCCTGGGTATTTGGCATATGTCCTTTATAGTGCCCTCCAAAAAATGGTACAAACCAATCCTTCTGATCAGCCGCCCACATGCCATGACTGGTGGTTCTAAATGCAATGGCGGGCTTTCCGGAATCAAAATATTCTTGAAATATTTGTAATTGTTCTGCTGGTGGAATTCTAAAACGAATATGCATCACGATTAGATCAGCCTCTCTGATTACTTCTAGATTTTTTATTTCCTCATATTCAGGTATTTCCACGGTACCTGGCATATCGTAATCATGGGCACCTGAGCGCCAGGAATGAATAACAGTTGTCCTTATATTAAATCGTCTCTCCAGATCATCTGCAATTTTAGGTAAGGTCCAATGGGCCCCATACTCCTCTTCGCCAGCAATAAATACCACATGAGGGCGGGAGTCTTGCGCTATTGCGAGCGTTGGAGACAGGCCTAGTAAAAAACACAGCCCTCCAAAAGATAGATTTATATAAAACCAATTTTTTTTGCTTACAGCCATAAGTTAATTTGAATTTATCTGAACCTCAATTGACTGCTGTTCCCCTGAGAACAGCAAATTTATTCTTTATCTTCTTCATCTTCCTCAACCCTGAATTTATCAGTTTCTTCATACCCATGGGCATACATAACCAACTCTTTGTACCAGTTTTCTGGTACTATAATTTCAAACTCCACGCCGTTAATTTCACCTGTCTCATGGGTCTGGCTATACGAGATAGTAGTACTTAAAAATATGGTAATAGCCAAAGTAAATGTAAGTTTCATATCAGTTTATCTTGTTGGGCCATTGAAGTATCCTTTCATTGGTTGAGATGTTATCGTTTTCATAATGCATAAGGGTGTCTTCATCTAAGAACCTGCTATAAACCAGTATCCTGAGATGTTGGCAATTAGGTACTGGTCATACTCCGGGTTCCTGACGTAAATTGTGGATGGTATTCTGAACTGTTCCCTGCATTTGATTCCCATCAGTATCCAGAATATCATAAGTTATGGTCATTACGTCAACAGGATTTATGTTCTCCAGATATAACTTAATAGATTTGCCGTCTGGCAGTATTTCAGCCCTTGTTATGTTCAAATCCTGTTCGTTGTAGCGATCAGAACCGTAATTACTGCTGCGGACCAGATCCCAGGTATTTACCTGGTAATGCTCGGTTTTAGTAGCATTATCAGTGCTCAGTGATTCTGCAAATGTTAACTCGATTCCGGATTCCCATGCTTTGAGTTCCACGGGTATCGGAATAGGATTCCCGGTATATCTTATTCTATACAGGTCTCCTGTCCTCATATTCTGAGAAGTGCTCCAAGCCTCCATCCCGCATAGATACAAATTGCCATCATCCGGATGAAACCTTCCTCGCATGACACCTGTATAAAATTTCATTCCCGGGAGATCAATGACCCCACCTTGTTTTTGTCCATTGACTTCCTCATGAAGTACTAACTGTATTTTGCCGTAGCCATAAGAAAAGCTTAAAAGACCTCCATCCATAGCACCCCATTGATCACTATCAATCCAAAGCAGTTCTGAAGGAGAACGATCAAACTCCATATCTACCCATACCATAGGTGGTTCCATTGCTGCACGGGAGGTGTCATTTGGAGGGTTGTAGCCCCACATGTTGCCATAAAACTTGCTTTCTCCATCGACTTCGATCCAATTGATCCTATTCATAGGATTCCAGTATCCCTGTTGGTCAGTTACCAGCAAACTGCCATCCGGATTGAGACACACCCCATTGGCAGCCCTGAACCCAGAAGCAATTATCTCTGATTTGGAACCGTCCTTACTAACTTTAATCAAGGTACCGTGTTGAGGAATTAGTGCTTCCCGGGCATGTCTACCGCTTTTAGCATAGTATAAATTACCCTGCTCATCAGATTGTAATCCCATGGCAAATTCATGGAAATGATCAGTTACCTGATGGTCATGATTAAAGCTTTCATAAAAATCTGTTTCTTTGTCCCCGTTATAATCACGAAGTAGCACTATCTGGTCTCTACAGACTATGTATATTTTATCGTTGAGGACTTTTATTCCCAGCGGTTGAAAAAGTCCAGCTCCGATTCTTTGCCACTTAAGCGAATCACTGCCATCCGTTAGACCTGTTATTAGCCAGATATCTCCATCGGTAGTACACACCGCCGCCTTATTCCCGTCTTTCATAAAATCTATGCCGCTAAGTTTCATTCTACAATTCCAGGGATTCTCAAAAGGTGGTGAAAGCTGATCTACAGCCAAAAATCCATCTTCCGTGCCTTTGGTAATTGCACTGGATAAGATCTTCGGATAGTGAGCGGGTCCGCCTTTGGTATATTTTACTAGTGATTCCGGTGCGGGAGAGTTACTTATTATTTCTTCTAAACCTGAAACTTCTGGGGCGGCTATGAAGAGTTTTATATTGGCTCTTTGAGATTTTTGAACATTCATCACCACGTATCCATTCTCCTCCGTTAGTGTTGCGCCTTGCCCAATAATTTTTACTTTGTTTTTAACCGGAGCAACCATCAGTTTGAGAATAGACGAAGAAGGACTAATGTTGAGCGTCCTGGTAAATACCGTCTGTTCACCTTCCTTCTCCATACCGAGTTCTTCTAAAACCCCGGCAGTTCCAACAGTATAAGATATGACCATGTGGTTTTCAAAATGATACAATCCCTTATAATTGGCCCAGGCTTTAGGCAAAGGGCCGAATTGTCGGCCATCTCTCGCGGTAAACCTTGGGTCCTCAAATGACCCGTTTGCGGGGTTGGCCCAACCGGGCCCTACAGGTGTCTCAAAATGAAGCTTGCCAATGGTACGAGGATAAGTCTCGTGTCTGTCGTTCAAAAGAATTGCATCCCAATCAATAAAGCCATCGCCGGTCCAGCCTCCGGCTACTCTCATTACATCATGATCAAAAATCATCCAGGCCTTTCCGTCAGAAACTCCTCCCGGGCCTTCATCCAACCTGATGGCAATTCCTTTGTAGGCAAAATTGTTTTTGGAATAGTCTTCATCTGCAAATGGTGTGGGGCCAGGAGAATGGTATCTTTCAGGGCCGGTTTCCTCATCTACCAATTCATAGGTATTTATGAAAAAATTACCATAATTCTGGTCAGACCAGGGATGGTATGGCTTAGCTACAGGACCTCTGGAAGTACCCTTTGGCAATTCTGATAAATACCCTGAGGTTATTTTAAAGTATTCATCCTCATTATTTCGGATAAATTCCTCTCGTATATAGGTTATCACATCGTATTTTTCCTGTGGTGTGATAGTTAATTGAGGTGGCATAGCGCCGTACCCTCTGCTAATTGTTTGATACATGGAAAAAGGGTCGGCACCTGCTTTGAAAGGTTGATCCCAGAACTTAAGCGATAACGGAATCGATCCTTCAATCTCAGGATTCCCGTGACAGTTAATACAATTGGAGTTATATATTCTACTTCCTCTTTCTAACGACCCCTTATCTACAGCGTCTAGAATTCCAGCATGGTCAATGTTCAGTTCAGTTTCCTGTAAATCGTTGTCAGATAAGATATAGGTAATATGGGAGCGATCGATAAGCACCGGTGTCATATCCTGCCTTTTTGCTAAAAATGGTACCTGCTCATCATCTATCAGCATACTACCTTCAAATTCATAGCCACTGAATGATCCTGTCAGCATAAAGCTCATACCCCAATTTTCGAAATCAGCGGATAAATCACCCTCGGAAATTACCAGATGCTGTAATTCAATTTTGCCTAATTCAAATGAATTTAATGATCCGGTATATATTCCGTTTTCATTTAATATCTTAAGGGTTCCAACAGATGGCTCTTCATCAAAATATAGTTCAAAATCCCAGGTTCCTTCTGGTCCTTTTCCGCTACAGGAAATCAAAAGAATACAAAAAAGAAACAGAGTAATTAGTGGGTATTGGGTTCTATGGCAAATCATTTATCATATTATTTTGTTTGATAAACATGTTTTTTAAATATATTTCTATAAAAGAAATACAAGAATGAACAACCAAACTATTACTAGAGCGGATTTTGGTCTATCATTTCATTAGCATTTACCGCTCCCAATGGTTACACAAAGTTTCAACTAAGGCTCACCATCTCTCTTTCCAGAGCTGTATATTACTTTCTAATATTACAAAAGTAAGAGTATTTAAAATACATACAAATTTTGTGAGAAAAAAGAGTTATCTGATGTCCTAATCGTGTCCTAAAGTAGTATAAAGCCTAAAAAAGCAGATTCCTAATAAAATTTCCAGTCTTTCTAATAGAATATAACTAATGCAATGTCTGTAAAATTAACATGAAATAGAAATCACCCGTGCCTGACTTAGGTATCAGACAGGCTCTTGTAGCGGGCTAATGGAATCTTCGAGCAACAATATCTTGGAAATTACCAGTGAGATAGCGCCCATTAGGGTAGCATCTTCTTTAAAAGATGAAGGGAGTAATGCCACACCATTTTCAGTAGGAAGTAAACGGCTTGGGCCCAAGTGATTGTTCAACTTATCAAAGAAAGTTTCGCCGCATTTGGTTAATCCTCCACTTAATACAATAGCTGTAGGATTAAATAATTTAATAAGAATGTCTATGCCAATGGCCAGGTAATGCATGGCGTCATCAAAAATTTCTGATGCCAGCCTGTCCCCCGCCTTAGCGGCGTCAATAACATTTTTTGCCGTGATACTTTCTAAACTTCCCCCGGCATTATCCAGAATCGTGTTATTTTTGTCCTCCTTTGCAATTCGAATCTTTGCTATCTCAGCGATTCCATATCCGGATGATAGTGCTTCAAGACAGCCCTTAATCCCGTCTTTTCCAACATAATTGCTTTCTCTGTCCAGCACTATATGCCCCAGTTCGCCGGTAAACCCCTTGCTCCCAAAATAACGAGAGCCGTCGATAATTATTCCCGCCCCTATTCCGAAACCGGCATTTACACTGATAAAAGTCTTATGTTGTTTTCCAACACCATATAACAGCTCCCCTAAGGCGGTCACCCGAGAGACATTATCATAGAATATGGGCAATTGTATATGCTTGCTAAGCTCATTTCTTAAGTTGACGTGTCTCCAGTTAAAGACCGGAGAGTATTCAATATTTCCGGTTTCCCTGTTTATCAGGCCAGCAACTGCTAAACCTAGTCCCATTATTTTGTGTTCTTCAAGTTTAGATCGGTTTATTAGTTTTTTTATTAATGTTCCGACCTGGTTAACCACCCTTTCAAACCCCCCACCTAAATCTGTGGGGGTCTCGATTTCTATAATAAATTTGCCTTCTAGATCAGCAATTCCTGCCCGTATACTGGTAGACCCAAGATCAACTCCAATAACAAAACTATGATCGCCTATGAATCTTATCAGCTTTGGAGGCCTTCCACCAGTGGAATTACCCTCGCCTGCCATGGTAACAAGTTGGGTATTGATAAGGCTGTCTACAATTCTGGTAACAGTTGGCGCGCTTAACTTAGTTTTCTTAACAATATCGGCCCGGGAAATTTCCACTGAGTCTCGTATGAGATTTAATACAGTAATCTTATTTAGTTTGTTGATATAAGAAGCGTCCTTTTTTTGACTGTTATGACTTTCCATTGTTTCAATTAAAGATCTAATAAAGATAAAAATTAACTATAAACCTGAGTTCGATTTTAAAATAGGACAATTTGGTTAGTTTCGATGGTTTAATACTTGATAGCAAGTTTTCAGGAAGATGGACATGGGGAGGGTAATCGCCTGCATAAGTTCAACTAACCTATTGTAAGATACCGTATGGGGGAGTAAGTGGACCAGTTGTTTTTGAACAGAATGTTCGAATATTTGAAAATCTATATTCAACATATTCGTGACACTTAATGTTAATCCCTCTTAAAATCAATCCAACCACTTGAACTTTTGTAAACCATCATCATGGTTGGATAATAATCAATTGTGAAATACTTTTATGGTAATCTGAAAGCACCATCAGATATGTACCTGCAATCAGGTGCCCAACATCCAATATTAGTGTACTGGCAGCACTAAACTTTCTTTTGAAAAGAGTTCGGCCATACAAATCCAGCAACTGAACATTGGTTTCCCTCATTGCCCATCCACTCAAATCAATTTTTAACAAGCCATCACTAACCGGATTCGGATAGGCTAAATATTTTTTATATTCTAAGGAGTGTTCAACCTCGATTGATGTAACAAGATCTCCGTTAAAATACTGCTCAGCAAACGCAAAAGCGTCATGGCCAATTTCGATACCGATTAGTCTTCCGGGGATATCATCAACCGGTGGATGAATTCCACCCCAGATCCTGGAAAGACTGGTCTGATCAGAGGCATCCCTATAGGTGGCCCATTGCAGTATTACGTCTACACTAGGTCCCTTTTCAAATACTAGAAATTCGTTCTTCTTGGCTAAAAATTCTCCCATGCCCCCGGGGAAAAACGCATCGCCTGTGAACAAGGTAAGCACCTCTGCTGCTGCCCTGGAAAAGGTAGAATGCCCCGATACATAACCTGCGAATGGTGGCGTTACAAAATTTGGCCTTTGGTAAGGCCACCAGTTTTCAGCCAGAATCCATCCCACACCAGCAAGGTCATTTTCAGGATCATTAATATAGGAAGGGCCTCTCCATGCGTACAATTTTATTTTACCCAAGTGCTGGTTATTGTCACCCATCAGAGGATCTCCAAAACTAACTATATCTACTATGCCAGTCTCAAGGGGTATTCCATCGAGGGCATACGCCGGGCGATCCGGATCTGTTGATTGGCCTTTGTCCGCCATATATCGAATAGCAGAAATAGGTCTAATATAGTCATACCAACCTTTAATCCCCCAGGCACAAATAGCCGCATCATGTACAGCTCCGCCTAATACGAAATAGGCTTTAACATCCCATTCCAAGTCATCCAATACTTCGCCGACTCCTCGATATTTTTTCTCTAATTCAGGATGGTCGTTTACATAGTTAAAAATAGAAAACCAATGTCCGGGTGGTGTTTCTGAGTCAGGTCCATCAGCCCAGAACTCTGCCAAAGCTCTGGCATAGTCAGCTCTAGGAACAATTTGTTGGAGATACGGTTCACCTGTCTTGGGGTTCATGACATGACCCTTGCTAATGTCACCACCGTTACGAAAATTATAAAAATCTCGGAGGCCCTCGATGGTAGTTGGATATTCATCGATGTTACCTATTGATGCGGGAGATATATCCCACATAACTCCATCAGTAGGATCAAGATGACCAGACCAGGAAACTACTAAGGATTGACCCCACTTGTATTCATCACTCAACCCTTCTCCATTTCCCTGGATAAAAGCCGGGTTTCCTGGATCATGGTAAACCCAATATTCGTTTCCGTCTCTGAATTTTATGTTCATGTCCTCTTTTTTTAAGGCAAACGGAGTCACTTTTCCCCATTCTGGGCCCAGGAATTTTGGAACTCGCTCACCGGGTTCAAATCCAGCCTGGTCTTCGAAGTCTGTAAAGGAAAGAGGCTGCCACCTATTTGGATCTTCTAGTGCTTGGGAACCAGGTAATCCAGGAATCAATGGGGAATTCACTGGCTCATAGTACAGATTAGCATAACCATTCTGTTCATTGGAACTGTCTTGCTTTCCAAAATTGATCAATGTAGCAGCAATATAATTACCCAGGGCAGCAGGTGATCCGAACGAGTAGTCATCTGAAGTATAAGAAATATCATATCCTAGGTCTTCCATCAACTGGTCAAACGATTCGAGAGAAGCAAGCCCCCCAGGAGCAGAATTAAAACGATGTTTTAACAATCTATAAGCAGCATAACTCATTGCCTCTTCCTGAGACCGCCTCACATCATCGGGAGTAGCAACTCCGTTAAAAGGATTACTATACCCTTTGACAACCTTACCAAGTAAAAATGTAGTTGCGGTTTCGTCATAAACAGCCCAGGCATCGTATAAAGCAATCGAAGTATGGAATAGATTCCTTGCGTGGATGGTTGGTCGAGCAAAATCATTTCTTATTGCCACCAACAACTGTTCATTCCAGAGGCGAGCTACAGAATGCTTTATTTCATCCTGTCCAAACCCTACCTGAAAAAATAGCATGAATGCAAACACATAGAATACCTTACCCTGTGTTGCTATCCAACCGCTTGACTTATTCATATCAGTGGTTAAACTATCTTACCAAAACGGGATTATGTAAACATAACCCCGTTTTACGATTTTATTTACTACTAACAAACCCACCGGTCTATGATACATGTATTTCAATTACTATCAATATCCAGGGTTTTGCACTAGTTGGTCATTCAAGTCCAATTCAGCCTGGGGTATTGGGAACAATTCCGTTTTGCCCACTACAAAAGTGTCAAAGTTCGGATCATTGGAAGAACTTACGGGCCCATAATCTCCCCATCGGATCAGATCAAACCATCTAACAGCCTCACCTGCAAGTTCCAGAAGTCTTTCGTGTTTGAGTTGTGCTAAAAATTCACTCTGTCCCATTCCCGGTTGTGTATCTGCTAAAGCTTCCATATTTGACCTTACCCTCACTTCGTCAACGAATGCATAAGCCTCACTAGTCCTTCCCAGTTCATTTAGAACCTCAGCATACGACAACAGAACATCCGCATAGCGAATTAGGATAAAATCTGTTCCGCCATTAGGAGGGACGGCTTGGTTGGGTGGGTCATTATTACCAACAGCCTCTTGCTCAGTATATTTTTGAAATGCAGTATTGACATCGGGGTTGAATAGTTCAGCATTTTCCACCCACCAATTATGGGTTTGTCCGAAATGCAGCCTGCCGGTTCCCTCCCAAAACAGCGTTACATCCATACGCGGGTCCAGTTCGCCATCCGCATCAGGTTCCAATAAAAACTCTCTCCTTACTACATTCTGCGACTGAACGTCTCCGTAGGCTCCCTGTGCTTCACCCACACTGGAAAATTTGAACCATAAGGTTCTATCAGTTTCGGATTCAGGACCATCGTGTATAAAGTTTACTACAAACAGCGCTTCCGGGTTTTCGAAATTCAGCTCCACGAAGTTATCCTCAAAATCCTCCAATAACTCGTATTGACCTGATTCTATTACGTTAAGCAGTAATGGTTCTGCTGCTGCAAAATCTTGCTGTTGCATGTGTATTTTGGCAAGCAAAACCTGTGCAGCTCCCTTGGTCACCCGGCCATAGTCTCCAGAAGATAATTGATCAGCAATTGGTAAATTCGGAATGGCAGTGATTAGCATGGTTTCCGCTAAACTCCATAATTCCCCTGGCTCTGCCCTACTTGGCCGGTCGGCAGCATTTTGCAACTGGTCCACATATGCTATTCGCTCTCCAAATCCGGTGACCAGGTTATAATATGCCAGCGCTACCATAAACTGTGCCTCTGCGGTCAATTGGGGGACACCACTCCCAGAAATTTCAGGCGCCCTATCTATAACCTGATAAGCCCTCCCAATTAATTCATAGTTTCCACCCCACAAATTGGCAAACTGATTTAAGTTTAGGAAATTAAAACGCGCCAGATCATTAAACTCCCAAGGTGCTTCATTGGTCCCCTCATCTGCTAAAAGAGTTAGGAAAACACGCATATCCAAAGCGTACATCGCATCAGATTGTAATTGGTCGTAAGTTGCTATTACTCCCTGATAGAGATCCTGCTCAGTTTTCCAAAAGCTTGCTTCCGTGGCCTGATTTGGGTTAGCTAATTCTAAATCGGTACAAGCCGATGAAAAAACAATCAAGGCAAAGAGGTTCCTAAGTATAATTTTCATGTTTTTTATTTTCAAATGGTAGATCATTCTAGAATACTAAATTTAGTCCCACACTATAAGTGCGTATGTTGGGATATCCGGCAGGATCAACACCTGGAGAAAAGATATCTCCCTCAAATTCAGGATCCAGCCCATTGAAATCGGTTGACGTCAATAGATTCTGACCACTTACATACACCCTTAGACTTCGTACTTGCTTTAATGGAATAGTATACCCTATCTGGAGGTTTTTAAGCCTGAAGTAACCTCCGTTTTCCATGAATCGGGTGCTGGGCAGCGCGTTTGGACTACTTTGTGAAATAAACGGTCTGGGATCGGTACCTGCACCATCAATGTATGGATCATAATCAATGGTATAGTTTTCTCCTGGGCCATTGTTTAACCCTGAATAAATTGAATTGTATACATCCCTGGAAGTAATCCCTTGAAAGAATATCTGGAAATCAAAATTTCGATAGGTACCATCAAAAATTAGTCCGTATTGAACGGCCGGTATGGGATTTCCAATGATTACTCGGTCATCATCCGGACTGATTCTTCCGTCCGGTTGTCCGGTGAGATTTCCCTCTTCGTCGCGACCATTGGTATCTCTGTAGTTTGCGTCTCCTACTTGTGGAACTACACCATTAATGGTATAACCAGGTGGAAGCGCATTAATTTGTTCCTGACTGGTGAATATTCCCAGGTAGTCTAAAATAAAAAGTTGGCCCAAGGGAATACCTAGACGTGAAATCGAATTGATTCCATCGAATTCCGAAACCCCAAATGGAAGCTGGGTGATCTCGTTGTTGGTACCAAATGCATTAGCGGTGATGCTAAAGTTAAAATCACCCTCCATTTTTCGGTAGGTGACCGCAGTTTCCCAGCCGCTTCTTTTCATGGAAACCGCATTCAAAGTGACTCCATCTCCACCCCCTCCCGGTGCCACAGTTTCCGGTAGAGGAACCACAGTTAGCAGGTCTTCCAGATTTCCGAAATAATAATCTCCGATAATTTGCAGTTTTCCGCCAAACATGGTTAGATCCAAACCTATATTCGTCTCCTTAAGCACTTCCCATTTAATGTCTCTATTAACAATATCGCCTCTGGTAGCTCCTATTACGCTTACACTTCCAGGTCCTAGGTTGTAATTCACTCCGCCGGTTGCTGTAGAGTTTATGAGCGATTGGTACTGATAATCATCGATACTGGCATTACCCACTTCTCCGTAGCCTGCACGCAGTTTCAAATCAGAAATAAATGAAACCTTGAAGAAATCTTCATTGGTGATGTTCCACCCGCCAGATACTGAGGGAAAGGTCCCCCATCGGTTCTCTTCAGAAAATTTAGATGAACCATCACGTCTGACATTGAATGTAAATAGATATCTCTCGTCATAATTATAAGTAGCCCTTCCCAAAACGGATCGGATTGCGGAGGTAAACTCAGTCCCCGAGGATGTAATTGCCGTCGCCGGAGCGGTAGTGGCACTTATCTGGAAAATAGGGTCATCACCATCAAATCCACCAACAATTTCAGTTCCCTGAAAGTTACCATTGATCTCCTGCTCCATATAAGTGGCCATGACTGAAAACGAATGTTTCTTAACTGTTTTTGTATAGGTAAGCCTGTTTTCCAGGAATAATTCAGTTGTTTGAGATCTAGATTCAGTTAATCCGGAGCGGTGGATGGTGGTCATTCTAATCTGTCCACCTTTCCAGTAGTTTTTCGCTCGTCCTGTTTGTGCATCTATCCCTACACTGAAGCGAAAGTCCAGGCCATCTATGATCTTATAGTTCAGAAATACATTGCCCATTATCCTGGTTGACTCTGACTTATTCTTAAATAGATCCCTAATTCCTACTGGATTGGGGGTAAATGTGGAGGCCACACCGGGAACGCCAAAACCATAGCCACTGGTCTTGGAATCATCCAATACCGAGATAATTGGTAACATTCCAATAGCTGATTGAATAACCGGCGGGCCAGCAAAATCCACGCCCTGTAAATCTTGCTCTCCACTGGTTCTTGTTCGGCTTACGGTTAGATTCTCACCAATTGTCAGTTTATTATTCAAAAATTTGAACTCTGTATTCAACCGGATTCCAATTCTGTCAAAAAGTGGTCCTTTTACAGTACCCTCCTGATAGGTATTGTTAACATTAAAGTAAGCCAAGCTATTTTCTCCTCCTCCCGACACACTCAAATTGAAGTCCTGTAACAGGGCTTCATTATTGAAAACTTCATCCTGCCAATCGGTATCTATACCGGTAAGGTTATCGGTATCTTCCATTCTTTCTGCTCCTTCATTGTCATGAGCAGCGTTTGCTATCCTTGCATATTGAGCCGAATTCATGACTTTGAGCTTTTTCGGAATTTGTTGAAGGCCTACATTTACACTTAAGCTGACCTGAGGGGGTCCCTTCCTCCCTTTCTTGGTAGTGATAACAATCACTCCATTAGCCGCTCTGGAGCCATAAATAGCAGTGGAGGAGGCATCCTTTAGCACCTGAATTGACTCAACATCAGCAGGGTTCAGGTTCGGATTATCATCTGTCAGCACTCCGTCAATTACATAAAGTGGGTTGTTGTCTCCAAAAAATGAAGTTCCTCTTATTTTTATATCTCCCCTGGATCCAGGAGCACCTGTATTGGTGACTGTAACTCCAGCAACACGGCCTTGTAATCGGTCTGTAATGTTCACATACTGACTTTTGTTCATTTCATCAATATCAACTACCGCAATTGCCCCAGTAATGTCTCTTTTCCTCTGGGTACCATAACCAACTACGATCAATTCGTCAAGTTTAGATATATCCGGAGCTAGCTGAATGTTAATAACCGATTGGTTGCCTACTCTGACTTCCTGTGTTAAAAATCCCACAAAGCTATATACCAAAACATCGCTATTATTGCCTACGGTTAAAGTATAGTTGCCTTCCGTATTAGTAACAGTACCTTGAGTAGAACCCTTAATTACCACATTTACTCCTGGTACAGGGCTTTCAATTTCATCCAAGACTTTACCTGAAACAATTGTCTGTGCAAAAACTGACTGCATTGCAGTTGATAATAATAGGGCAATGGTCAAACCTGGTACTAGTTTTATCATTCTAATCATTTCTAATGACTTTTTCATTTTGACAAAGATTTAGGTTTCATCTTATTGTGATCATAAAGGAGGTGTTGACATCATTTCCGTCATTTCCATCATTTCCTAAAATAGAGATGTTGGATGTACCAGGTTCAATCTCATAGATTGACAGTAACGAGCCTACTACACTTACTGTGACGACATCCTCATCACTGCTGGAGACCTGGTAAGTGATCGGATCGTTTTCCGGATCTTGTATAAACCCCGACAAATCAATGTCCAAAACATCAAATCCAGGGGAAATAACGACATCATCAATTGGAGTAGTAACCATGGGCGGCTGATTGATGATTGGAACTTCTCTGAAAGCAGAATCAAATTCCTCTCTACAGGAATTCATGGTGATTGATGCAACCACAATGACTCCCAGTATTAAGATAAAATGGCAATATTTCCTCATAACTATTCATTTATTCCATGATTGTTTTAATACTTTCTAAATATTATAAAGTAAGTTGATAAAAACAAGTATAACCTCTTATTTCTGTCGAATTAGAGTGCCTTTAACTGCTGAGGCTGTACCACTGGAGACTTGATTGACGGAATTCGGGAATGCTCAGTATTACGAAGCCTTTATAAACCTATATGGAAAAGATCAACAGATTGTTCAATCGCAAATTAATTCCCACGATCTTGATGTCTTATCAAATAGCGATTTGCTTTTTCAAAAAAAAACGTCAGTGGCTCTAAGCATTAAAGCGACTCCAGACGAAACATATAAGAAAATGCTACTGATTACATTTCCAAAAGGATGGATTGATCTTTTTTCAAGGCAATATCCCAACTCCTATGCTTGAAGTGTATTTTGAAAGTTGTATTTCTGTTCGCAAGAATATAGGCTGATTCCGGTTTGCTTTGGTTCCAGGTTATGTCTATAGTAACTCCAGTCCTGGTTTGAACACCAACGATTTCTCCTTTAGGCCATTCTGCAGGCAATGCTGGCAACAGCACTACTTCTGAACTTGAGGATTGAACAATCATTTCAGTAACTACGGCTGGAAGGCCCCCACTTATGTCTATGTTAAATATCTCACCTGGATCATGATAGGAAGTAAAGGCCGGTGACCAATAAGAGTTGCACAAGTAATCAACGCATTCATAGGCATGCTCAGTATCACCTATATGAGCAGCAGCTAACCCTTTCTGTACCAAACCAAATGCCATCTCTGCTCCTCCTCTTTCCCTCCTATATTTCATTCTGTTCTCGATAGCTGTTATGGCTGCTTGCTTCAACTCCGGGCGTAGAATAAACTCCGGGTCAACTTCATAAAATAATGGATACAAATGTGAGGCATGCCGATGCGAATTCTCATTGTGGTAAGTCGGCCATATCCATTCCTTTAAATCTCCACCTTCATCAATTTCATAGGCTGGCAAATTATGCAATATTGCATTCCATTTAGCCACTCTGTCAGTTTCGAGATGTCCCTGTTTTGCTAAAGTAAGCAAGTTCCTTAGTAGTTGCTTCAAACCGGCTATGTCCATGGTAGCATTAATGGCCAAAGGGTGTTCATTAATTGGTGCTACCTCAGGTGAATATGAAGGTATTATCATATACTTTCCATTATCTCCTTTTGTAAGTATGAATTCGTAAAAATCCATAGAAGCTAGCATAAAAGGGATTGCTTTTTCATTTAAAAACCGCTCATCACCAGTGTATTGCCAGTAATCATAGAAGAAATGAGAGGTCCAAGAATTGCCTGTAAACCAAAATAAATGAGGATAAAAATCACCATAATGATAGGTGCTCCCGGAGGAACTGCTTCTAGAAGGCACAAAAATTCCCGGGGCCCCAAATAATTCTTCTGCATTCGCCTTAAAATCATCAATCATGGAATACATATAGTTTATATGTGCCTTCGTCACTTCCTTTAAGTTAGTGTTTAAACCACTGGCTATCGCCGAAGGTACGTTACCGTTTAAGGTAAAATCACTAGACCAAGCTGGTAACCAAGTGCCTCCCCATATTCCCTGCAGCGTAGGTGGGAGTTCACCGGTACTACTGATCAGTATGTATCTGGCAGCTTTACATAGTTGTTCTACCAATTCAGCCTTCAGGTTGCCTATTGACGACAATGTTAATAATTCTTCTGGTGGAACGTACTTTCGTTCTTCATCCGTAAGCTTTAAAGAAAATCGATTGAACATCTCGGCGTGGATCTCCTGATGTCGATCAAGAAGGGTCTCATAACTGTCATTTAGCCAGCCCTTTCCGGTTTGCATAGCAACAGGCAAATCGTAGGAAAGCACGATTCTGGTAAATATGGTAATAGACTTCGCATCTTCAACTTTAAACCATACATCATCCGTATTGACTGTTCCGCCATCTGCCTGTATTTGTGTTTCAACTACAAATCCTTTCAGCGATCCATCCCACTTTTTTCTGAACTTCGTCACATATTTAAGTTTACCTTCAGCACTGACAGAGGCTATTACCTCTTCCACAACATCGGAGAACGCAAATTCCTGTTCTTCACCATTACCTTTGTTATCCACTGGAAGTTGTACTAATCTCAGTTTGGTGCTGATCTTGGAGTTAGTGGGACTTGATATTTTCATAACAATAACACTGTCCGCTCTTGAGCTAAAGACGCGTCGTTCATATATATTTCTGCCGGTTTGCCATGCAACCATAGTCTCACCAGTCTCAAAATTCACACCACGGGTGTATCGGTCAACCGAGTCTACATTTTCAGTTACTATTTCAAGCTGACAAGCCGGTACCAGCGGATTGGTCCATATCATATCATCTATTCCGACGTCCTCTCCGGCCTTGATCATTTCTGCGCTGGCCTCTTCACTTTTTCCTTGCAGGATCAACCCTCGGATGGTTTCTAAGCGGGATCCCAGATCCGGGGCAGGATAAGGAGGATACAAAGGAAGAAATAACTTTTCATGACTTAATATCAGACGGTCGTTTAGTGGGTCACCAATAACCATTGCTCCAATGGTGCCATTTCCTGTAAGCATGGACTCCTCCCATTTTGAAGCAGGACGCTGGGTAACAAATCCATGCTCAGGAGGGCTTATTAAAAATTCGCGCGACCCCAATAATCCCACATGATTTGTCTTATCTGAAGTACAGCTGAAAAGTGAAAAAAGAAATATGCAGGCTGCCTTGAATAATTTCATTTGTTAAATCTATTTGACTGTATTTCTTTTTCTTTTAAAACCATATTTTACCATTTACAGCTTCTCTTATTTAACATTTACTATCGATAGCTTAAACGCCACGTATTTGCCTGCAAACTCTGACGCTCTTAAGGCTGTTTACAGTAAGAGCAATATATTGATACTATTCCTTTATTAAACTGCCTGTCACACTACTCGTTGAATTGAATAAGGTATAGTAGAAGATTTCAAAGTGTAATTGCCTTAGATAATCTGGTAAATTAATCTCAACCTGAGAATTACTGGTGACAAAGAATTTCGTCTCATATAGTATCTGCCCCAAGACATTGATCAATTTAAAATTAACCCAATCAGCATTATTCGATTTAATATATAAGTTGTTCTTAAATGGATTTGGAAAGATCTTTAGTTCTTGAATCTCGTTGTCCTCAGAAACCAAAACCAGCCCCTCGGTATTTAATACAATATCTGTTGCTGCCCTTCCTTCTCCTTCCTTCAAAAGAACCACTTTATTTGATGCAACTTCAGGAAAGGACTCCTGATAACCGTTCGGCCAGGTAACTACAATTTCCTGCACCACTTCCTGATCTGCCAAACCGAAATGTACGGGTTTAATGCTTTGTCCCATTAAGTTTACCCCGGAATGATATCGGTAATAATATACATCATTGCATTTGATTCTTATGATCGATCCGAAGGCGCTTTTGTTTCCCACGGTACCTTCTAATTTTATTTGGATCCATTTGGAATTAGAGGAGTTCAATTCCATGGTGGTATTCTTATAGAGTATTGGGCCGGTATTTCTATTTCCCACTAACATATCATAATCTCCATCCAAATCATAATCGAAAACCTCAAGACCCATAGCATGTTCCACATTATCTACTCCGAATATAGCTGAGACATCACTAAACATACCCTTACTGTTCTTATAGAACCTGTTTCTATCACCATCCGCTATTTCCGAATTCATTCCGTTTACCACATAAAGGTCTTCGTCAAAATCGTGGTCAAAATCGAAAAACCTAACTCCCCACCCCCAGCCGGTATTATCAATCCCCAATTGACTTGATCGATTGATAAACTGCCCATTTCCTTCATTGACAAAAAATGGATTTCGGTGAAAATAAAAGATGTTAGTGATATATATGTCAAATGCTCCATCATTGTTATAGTCACACACATCCAGTCCCATGCCGTCACCCTTATCACCAAGACCGTAATCTGATGTAGATTCCACAAATTCTATTCCCCCTTGATTAATATATACCCGGTTATCACCTGCGTCATTGATTACATACAGGTCTATCCAACCGTCTTTATTCAGATCGATTGGCAGACTACTCCAAGTATGACCGGCATCATTTAGTCCTGAAATACCACTGATTTCTGTAAATTTGTTTTCACCCTCATTTCTGTAAAATCGATTCTCCTTTATCCAATCACTTACATATAGATCAAGATCACCGTCCTTATCATGATCCCACCAAACCGCGTTTACGCTATAGCAACCGAAGCACCCTGCTACAGCAGCTGCTTCTGTAACATTTGAAAAGGTGCCATCTCCGTTATTGTGCCATAAGACGTCATAGCCATAGTTGGACAAAAATAAATCCGGGTACCCATCATTATCATAATCTCCCCAACTGGCACCCATTTTTGCCCCCTGTGATCCATTCCGTACTTTATCCTGATAGGTTGATAGATTAGATTCGATAGTTACATCGGTAAACCCCAACCGACCATCATTCCGAATAAACCTGCTCCAGGTAGAAGGGTCTTCTTCAGAAAAGACATCAGAAGAGACAATATATATATCAAGGTCACCATCAAGGTCATAATCGGCGACAGCCACCCCATTGGCGTTCCTGACCATGTCCGATCCGCCTAAAAGTTCTATCCGCTGGAAATGTTGACAGATTAACACCCCTGGCCAATGGGTCAAGAAAAGGGAAAATCCAAAGATTATAAGTGCATTCTTCATATTTTTATCAAGCTCAATCACCTGGTTCATCCAGTAGCAATATTGGCAAAAGAAGGATGTCGGTTTCTACAAAATCAATCAGGTTCATTACCCCCAAAAGACATGAACTCCATACTCTTCTCCTCCTTAAAGAACTGTTCCAATCCATCAATAAGCAGCTTCCACTAAATGCCTGATATCATTGAGTGAAGCAACCCGGGGGTTATTCTTATAGTCGGGTAATACCATACTTTGTTTGGCCAAATCCCCTAATTCTGATTTCGGTACACCCACATCGCTTAGTTTCTTGTATAGATTTATCTTTTTAAGAAAATCCGTGATCACTTTAGGTGCCTTGCTGGCTGCTTCTATATTATCAATTCTGCAAACCTCGTTATCTAAAACCCGGGATAAAAAAGCGGATTGATCTACTGCCGTATTGCATGTGAATGCGGTACAGGCCGGATAAACAATTGCCAGGGCCTGACCATGGGCTACATGAGGATACATTCCGCCAATTGCCATACCCATACCATGTGGCAAGGTTACTCCAGCGTTTGCTATACAAATTCCGGCAAGTGTGTCCGCATAGGCCATGGCGGACCGTGAACTGACGCATGTTGGCTGATCTAACACTTTTGGTAAATGCTCTGCTACTATTCTTATGGCTTCTCTGGAAAGAAGTTCAACGTATGCACCACAGTTAGGATGCAGCATACTTTCGAAGGCATGGCACAGAACATCGAACCCCGTGGTTGCTGTTACAAAACTGGGAATGGAGATCATTAATTCCGGGTCAATGATAGATACTCTTGGATACAATAAACTGTTATAAAGAGCTGATTTATCTCTGGCTTTAGAATTCGTTACTACTGCCACCTGGGTCACATGAGATCCGGTTCCAGAGGTAGTACTTATCGCTACTACAGGAAGGGTCTTTTCAGAAGGTTGTTTTTTGTAGAAAAGATAATCCCAGCAGGACCCTTCGTGGGTAGCTTCCACAGCAATCGCCTTGGCAGCGTCCATACTGGACCCGCCTCCCAAACCGATAATTAGGTTAGCTTGACTACTCTTAGCCATTTCCGTCCCTCTTGAAATATCATCCGTGGTTGGATTTGGAGTAACACCATCGAAATGTGTTACTTGCATACCGGCATTTTCCAAAATATCAATTACTCGGTGGTATATCTGATGAAGTGCTTGATTACTCGGTGTAGTCACCAGCAAACATTTTTTTCCAAATCTGCTGGCAATTTCACCAACCAAATCAACCTTTCCCCTTCCGAAAACTACCTTGGTGTTTTGAAAAAAATCAAATGCTTTCATATTTCAAATCTTATTCTAATTGTCTTTAATGTATCATAAGTCAATGATCACCTTCAAAGTTTTATCTCCCTGATCATCAATATATTGATATGCTTCCAGATATTTTTCAAATTCAAAATGACCTGTTAAAAGCGGGGCCGTTTTTATTTGATTGCCCGCTATCAGTTCAACTGCTTCCTGGTAATCTTCATGCTTATACATCAATGTCCCAGTTAGACTCAATTCCCGGTCTCCTGCTGTGGCCATATCGACTTTGGGACGATCCCCGTATACGGCAACAACTATAATAGTCCCCCCTTTATTCACGTTTTGAATACTCTGATCAAGGGCATCCTCTACCCCGGCACATTCAAAGGCAATATCAAATCCTTCGTTTCCGAATGCAGTTATGCAGGCATCTTCGAACCGTTGCCTGACCACATTCACAGTCAGATCGATGCCGCACTCTTCTGCCTTGGACAACCTGAAATCACTGACATCAGTAATTAAGACTTTTGATGCTCCTCTGGCCTTGGCGCATTGGGCAACCAAGTTTCCTATAGGGCCGGCTCCTGTCACAACAACATTCCTACCGCTCAGGCTTCCTGCCCGCGAAGTAGCATGGGCCGCTACTGCTACAGGTTCTACCAGTGCACCCTGTTCATAACTGAATGAATCAGGAAGTTTTACTAACCTGTCCTGTGGCAGTATAAAATAATCCTGGGCGGTGCCCGGGGCCTGAAAGCCCTCCACCTTCAAGTTGTTGCAGATGTTATAGTCACCTCTGGTACAGGGTGGACATTTGCCGCACACCAGTTGCGGTCTGGCTGTAGCCTTATCTCCAATCTTAATACCGGTAACCTCTTCTCCTACTTCCACTACAGTACCACTGTATTCATGACCTTGAATTACGGGATAAGGAGTAAAAGGATGTTTACCGTGGAATACATGTATATCACTACCACAAACCCCTATCTTCTGGATCTTTAACTTGACCTCGTTCTTTTCAACTGACCTCAACTCAGGGACGTCCCTGAATTCAATTTTGCCCGGTTCCGTCATTACAGCTTGTCTCATTCTCCTTGCATTTAAATCATGTAAAGTTTCCTATCTAACCCAAAATCATATACAGAACCACTACTAGAAACAAGAGTAGTCCTGCTAGTACCCTAATATCGGTGGCCTTTTTTATTGAACCCTTAAGCACCGCCGCTGGATTTTTCCAGGTGGTATCAGCGATCTGCTCGGGGTCTGGAGCAGGAGTTAGCTGGCTTATAACAACAAACAGTACTGCGGAAATGCAAAACAACCACCACCCCCTCATTAAAAATGGAATGCCCAAACCATCAGTTATATATTTTGAGCCGCTAACCGCTTCGAAGTCTAAAAGGAACAGCGTTACACCCATGATAAAACCTATTATTAAAGTATAGAATGCTGCCTCTTTTGTTCCTCTACGATAAAACACACCCAATAGAAATACCGCAGAAATTGGTGGAGCGATGGCTGAGGCAATATCATTAATGGCCTGAAATATACTCCCAAACCTGCCACCCTGGGTGGACCATAATATAGATACCAACATTACCAGCACTGCAGTATACCTGCCATATTTTATTTGTTTTCGGTCTGAAATATGCGGATTTATCCGTTTGATGATATCCACAGCCACCAGAGATGAACAACTGTTCAATGCCGCAGCTATGGTACTCATTAGTGCTGCCAATAAGGCTGCAGCGAAAATACCCTTGACACCTATAGGCAGTAAATTTTTAATCAGCACCGGAAGGGTTTCATTGGGATGACTTATCTCCTGTTCAAACAGGGCAAAGGCAATTACCCCAGGAAATATCAAAATAAACAAAGGCAGTATTTTCAAGAGCCCGGCGAAAAGCGCCCCGCGCTGGGCATGTAGTAGGGTTTTGGCTCCTAGTACCCTTTGTACGATGGTCTGATCGGTACACCAGTACCAAATTCCTAATACCGGGTACCCTAGAAAAAATGCATACCAGGTATAACCTTCATTTCCCCCGATATCCGAATTGCGGCCATGGAGCATTTTCAATTGATCTGGTTTCAACACCGCCTCTAAATCCGACCAGTTATTGATGCCAATTTCTTGAAGGGCTGAAACCGCAATTACCGTGAGTATGGTAGATCCAAAAAGCAGGATTACCGTTTGAATATTTTCGGTGATCACTACGGCTTTTAATCCTCCAAAAACCGTATAGATGGTGGTCATTAATGATACCACCAGGATCGATACATATACGTTTACTCCAAAAAACTGTTGGAATACAATGGCACCCGCATAAATACTGATACCAATATGGATAAACAAGGCACTTATTATTGCCATAAAGGCCAGTACAGTACGAGACCTGGCATCAAAGCGTCGTTCAAGAAATTCCGGGAGGGTTGATATACGAGTTTTAATGTAGAACGGAGCAAAGACGATACTAAGTAATATCAAAGTTAATGTGGCCATCCACTCCCAATTCCCCGCTACCAAGCCCAGCCTGTACCCGTCAGCGGCCAGCCCAATTAAATGAATGGTTGAAATATTGGAAGCAAACAGTGCCGCTCCGATGGTAGGCCATGACAAGCCTCTGCCAGCAAGAAAGTAATTCTCGGTGGTTAGCTTCTGTTTGCGGGTTGCGTATATACCCAAAGCAACTATCCCAACCAAGTAGACTAATACGATAAAGAGATCAATTGATGAAATTTGCACGCGACTTATTAATATTATATTATAAAGTTAAACAAATGATTCATTTATACCTCTTAACAATCACATTATATGATTATTGTTAAACAAGTGCAAATTTTTTAACTAAATATTCTGTACAAAATATTTAGTTTCTTAACTTAAGAAAACAAAATAATATAAAAAAATAATGAGGAAAACAGCGTTTATTGCCTTCATGTTAAATGGATTAGCAATCTGTATGTTGTCTTATCCCGGGTAAACTCCAGTTGACGATCTTCTCCCAACACTACTATCAGATCAGCATATTTACCGAAACAACAGCCTTGACACAACACTAGTTTGCCCGCTCAAACAGCAGTAATCGTACGTCCATTACCGTATTCCCGGGCATTTCTGTTGCACTCAAGGTTAAAAGACCGGTTCCTTTTTCCAGGTGTATTTCCCCCAGATTCAATGGCCTGAAATCCTTTACATAGGAATTTCCTCTTTCCACACGATCATTTTCCATTCCTCTTATTGGAGGGTCAAAAGCTGAATCAATTTTACCTGCCAGTCTATTATCCCTAAAGCTCAACTCAAATACGGAGCCCTCATCTCCTTCAGGACAGGTATAATACAAAGTAACCTCGAAATCTCCCTCCTCTAACACTTCAACATCCCAGGTAATTCGATCTTCCAGACTGATCCAATCTATATTTCTGATTCCTTACACTAACTTTACCTCTCCAGTGACTGAAGATAAACCTGTCATTCCAAACAGGATTTTCTTCAAACAATAGGGGCTTCAAACTGACGCCGTCCAATGGCTTGTTAGTGCCGTACTCAATCCATGAAGGATCTGGGTGCCAATGACATGCAGATATTAAGGGGGGGTCGAAGACATAAAAGCCTATGAACTGGGGTTAAACAATACCACCAATGCTCAAAGCTTACTGGTGATATTCGAGCAACTGGCCAA